>CAZRJE010000013.1:4692-16489 GCA_964600335.1 uncultured Candidatus Saccharibacteria bacterium | reverse complement strand
CTGTTACCTATACAGGGAAGGATAGTAAGACAGGGAAAACAGCTTCAGATACAGTAACAGTTCGAATAGTTTCGGGTCAGGTGAATTTCGCTCCAATCGGAAAATCTCTGTTGTCCGCAATTTTTGAACCGCTTATTGGATTATTTATGAAACAATAGATTTTGTCATTCACAAAGTGAATCGGTATGAGTTATAATATTCTCATGCAAAAACGAGCTTTTATATTTATAGGTCGGTCTGGTTGTGGAAAGGGAACTCAAGTCGAATTGCTGAAGGAAAAACTTTCAAATATAGATAGAGAACACACGTCATTACACGTACAGACAGGACAAGAGATGCGGAGGTTTGTCGAAGGTGATACATATACTCAAAAATTATCAAAAGAGATAAATGAAAAAGGTGGTTTGCAACCAGAATTTGTGGCCATATATCAATGGGTTAAAGTCATAGTCGAAAAATATTCTGGGAATGAATATCTGATCTTCGATGGCACACCAAGAAAGATTATTGAAGCAAATGTTTTGAATTCTATTTTTTCTTTTTATGGTATTCAAAGAGTGGATGTATTGCATATTGATATTAGCATTCAAGAAGCAACAAAAAGACTTTTACTGAGAAAGAGGCACGATGATACAGAAGAAGATATAAAAAATAGATTAGCTTGGTTTGAAACCGAAGTAAACCCTGTTATAAATTATTATAAGACAAATAATTTATACAAATATCACAATATCGATGGTCAGGGTGATGTAAAAGATATATTTGACAAACTTTTCAAATCACTTGAACTCGTATAAAATTTGTGGCATGATGTAGGAGTGATAACAATAAAAACTAAAAAAGATATAGAAATACTCAGGGAAGGAGGAAAGAGGCATGCTCAAATTCTCAAAGCTTTGGCTTCCATGGTAAGACCTGGTAGGTCAACAAAATATCTAAATGATCAGGCTGAAAGACTTATAAGAGTAGGTGGAGATGAATCCTCCTTTTTAAATTTTCAACCATACGGAGCAGATAGACCTTATCCTGCTTCGCTTTGTGTATCTATAAATGACGAAGTTGTTCATGGTATTCCAAATGAAGAAGAAAAGATTTTAAAAGACGGAGATATTGTAAGTCTGGATCTAGGTCTCAAACATAAAGGTTTGTATACTGACGCCGCCATAACTGTACCCGTCGGAAAGATTCGTCCCGAAGTTGAGAAACTTTTGAGTGTTACAAAAAAAGCTTTGATGAAGGGTATAAGAGAAATAAAAGAGGGTGCAACTATCGGTGATATTGGTTTTGCTATCCAAGAATGTGCCCAAAAGGAGGGTTATGGTATTGTCCGTGAATTGGCGGGGCACGGAGTCGGATATGATGTTCATGAGATGCCTTATGTGCCAAACTATGGCAAAAAAGGTAAGGGAGAAATATTGAAAGAAGGAATGGTTCTCGCCATCGAACCGATGTTTAATCTTGGTACTGACAAAGTCATTTTGGATAAAAAAGATGGATATACATATAGAAGTGCAGACGGTAGTCCAAGTGCCCATTTTGAGCATACTATCGTTGTAACAAAATCAGGTTCAGAGATTTTGACATAGAGTATGCATTTTGTTAGTGTGTCAATAGAGTAGAAAAACAAAACATCGACAAAAAAACGATTATGAACAAAGCATTGACTCCTGAGGAACGGCTCATTGTTGCGGTTGATTCACGAGAAAGATTCATGTCTCGGAAACCGCTAAAAAATTGGATTGCTGGATTTCTTAAAGAATTAGACGGGCTCAAAATTTGTGTCAAACTCGAGTCGTCACTCAGGCTGTTTGGTTTCAGCTTCATTACTGATGTGCAAAAGATGGGATTTCGAGTCTTTGCTGACTTGAAACTCTATGGAACTCCGAGTACTCTCAATCGGGACGCATGTCATATTAGCCATGTTAATCCGCATTTTGTGACAATCTGCGGACAAGTGGGTGAACGGGGTATGTCATCGTTTGTGAGAGGATTGACTTCCGAGACCAAAATCATCGGTGTTTCATTGCTCACAACTCAAGATACAGATTTTGCTCAGGAATATTACAAATTATCATATCTGAATTCATATCTGCATTTTGCGGACAAAGTCGTCAAAAATGGTGCAAAAGGCTTGATTTGTCCTCCGGATTGGCAAATGGTTGTTCAGGTTCGTCGTGCTTTCGGAAACGAAGTCGCCATCATTTGTCCTGGGATTCGTCTTGAGGGAGAGGAAGTTACGCAGGACGATCAAAGTGGTTTCTTTACGCGGACCCCGCGTACGGCTATCGCAGCCGGTGCTGATTACATTGTGGTGGGGAGACCTATCACTTCGGCTCTTGAACCGAGGAAAGTCGCTGAACGCATTATTCGCGAAATTGAACTCGGACTTGATGATCGCGATTCCAAGTCTTGATTCAGCATTTTCACACAAGACCGGCGCTCCGAGCGCCGGTTTTTTTATTCCATGCTAAAATATATACATGGAGACAATCAATCCTCGTTTTGAAGCTCAAAAATTAAAAAACACTCAAGATGAGATTGCTTTTTTGCGCGAACAGATAGCACGGAAAGAAAGAGAATTGGCCGAAACACACGGTGAAAAAGCTCTAGAAGTAGCAAGCAATCACGTTGTATCAAAATATTCAGAAATTCCGCGAGAAAAAATTTTGCATTCAGATTATTCATTGACAGATAAAGAAGTAGAAGCGGTCACTCTAGATCTTTCACCCGAAGAACATGATGAAACAATAGCAGAGCTTCTGGGAATCATCGAAGAAAATGGAATAAAAAACGCAATGGATGCTGTGGCAGGACTCAATAATCCCCATATTGTCGATGATTTGCAGAGATTTTTGGTCCAATATCTGAAGGCGGGATTCATAGCAAAAGGTATAAAGGAGTCAGCCCCAGAATTTAAAGCTATGCATATGACACTATTTGAAGTGTCTCTACCAGAGAGAGAAGAGAAGGAAAGAGAAAAAAATCTCAAAGAACTCATATCTTCGATGGAACAATTTTATTCGGGTATGTTATCTGTAGAAGATAGTGAGACAGGATATTTTACTATCGAACTCGCAGTTGAGAATTTTACAAGCGAGTTTAGATTTTATGTTGCAGTTCATGATTCAAAGAAAAGTCTTTTTGAAAAGCAGATATTGTCTATATTTCATGATGCAAAGATAGTAGAAAAAAGAGACGATTATAATATTTTCAATCCACAAGGCGTGACAGTTGCTTCGACCATCACACAAAAACGTGATCCGGTATGGCCAATCACTACATATGAAGCATTTGATTACGATCCTTTGAATATCATATTAAATAGTTTTTCAAAGATTCAAGAAAAGGGAGAAGGCGCAGCAATTCAGATTGTGATAAAACCCGAAGGGGATAGTCATACAAGTAGATTTAAGAAGATCTTAAAAGATCTAGAAAAAGGTGAAAAAGTAAATGATGCTATAAATAATAATCAAAGTGGAATACAAAAAGTCTTTGGTCTTTTTAGTAAGGCTATAGAAAATATTACACAAGGTGAAGAGGGTAAGGCAAAAAAAGAAGAGAAGATGAAAGAGAGAGCTATGAAGATCGATGAAATAGCAAAGAAAGAATTTGAAAAGAAAATTTCCTCAATATCATCAAAAGTAAATATCCGACTAATAGTCTCATCTTCTCATAAAGATTCAGCAAATTTTATTCTACGCGATATGAAATCTTCATTTAATCAATTTAATAGTACTACAGGAAACACTCTAGAATTTCGAGATATTGATACAAGAAAGATTGGTGAAGCCTGTCACAATTTTACCTACAGACTATTTGAAGAGAGAGATTCCATGGTCTTAAACATTCATGAACTCACGAGCCTCTTCCACTTCCCAGCATCTCATATGAGATCGGCTCCTCATGTAAAAGTTGCAAAATCAGGATCTGCTCCTGCACCTCTCAATATTGCAAAATCAGGTATCATACTCGGAATAAATCGAGACAGAAATACGGAGACCAAAATATTCTTTTCTCCGGAGGACAGATTGAGACATTTCTATTGTATTGGACAGACTGGTACAGGTAAGACGACTTTACTCAAAAATATGATTATTCAGGATATAGAAAATGGAGAAGGAGTCTGTATGATAGATCCTCATGGTACGGACATTCAAGATGTTCTTGCGGCTGTACCTCCTTCTAGAAAGGACGATATCATATATTTTGATCCGAGCGCTCTTGATAGGCCGATGGGACTCAATATGCTCGAATATGATACAACACACCCTGAACAAAAGACATTTGTAGTCAATGAGCTATTTAGTATTTTCCAAAAACTATACGGAGCAGTACCAGAATCCATGGGTCCGATGTTTGAGCAATATTTCAGAAATTCAACAATGCTTGTCATTGATGATCCGGAGACTGGTTCGACTCTCCTCGATGTTTCTCGGGTTATGGCAAATAAAACATTTAGAGATCTCAAGATCAGTCGTTGCAAAAATCCCGTTATCGTTCAGTTTTGGAAGGAAATAGCCGAGAAGGCTGGCGGTGAATCATCACTTGCAAATATTGTTCCTTATATCACTTCAAAGTTTGATGTATTCTTGGCAAATGAAATCATGAGACCGATAGTCGCTCAAGAAAAATCATCTTTTGATTTTAGAAAGATTATGGATGAAAAGAAAATATTACTCGTAAATCTATCAAAAGGTAAACTTGGCGAGCTTAATGCAAATCTTATCGGCCTTATAATTGTCGGGAAGATTTTGATGGCGGCGCTTTCGCGTGTTGACCTCGTCGGTCGAGATATGAATCCTTTCTATCTCTATATCGATGAATTTCAAAATGTTACAACAAACTCTATATCGACTATTCTCGCTGAAGCTCGAAAATACAAATTAGGATTGAGTATTGCTCATCAGTTTATAAAACAAATTGATGAGAAGATACTAAATGCTGTATTCGGTAACGTTGGTTCGGTATGTGCTTTCCGAGTTGGCTCAGAAGATGGGGAAGTCTTGGAAAAGCAATTTACACCCATATTCACGGCAAAAGATCTCATGAATCTCGATAATAGAAATGCTTATCTTAGAATGCTCGCAAATGGTCAGCCTGTAAAACCGTTTAATATTGAAACATTGGCCCCAAAGAAATTTGATGCAAAAAGAATAGATCTATACAAAGAGCTTTCAGCTTTACGATATGGTAGACCCAGAAATGAAGTCGAAACCGAGATATTGGCAAAATATAAGAAAGAAGAAAAACCAAAGTCTCCTTTTGTTTAGACTATATTTTTATACTTTTATAAAATTAGAAACCGACTTCATGGGTTTGTTAAGTGTTTTATAGAGTGTTTTTTGTTAGAATCACATTAATTATAAATTTACTTTTCGAATATATGAAAAACAAGCATATAAAAGATGAAAGGTCTCTAGTAATAATAAAGCCAGATGGAGTGCAAAGGGCACTCATAGGAGAAGTCGTGAAGAGGTTTGAACAAGTAGGACTCAAGCTTGTCGCCATGAAGATGATGAATGCCACAAAAGATCTCATAGAAAAGCATTACACTTTGGACCCAGAATGGAGAAGGATAACCGGTGAAAAATCTATAAAGGGATATCTCGATAAAGGTTTAAAACCACCATCTCTCGACCCTATGGTACTCACAGAGAAAATTCTGAAAAATTTGGTAAAGTATATGACTAGTGGGCCTATAGTTGCTATGGTTTGGGAAGGTGCACACGCAGTTTCTATCATTAGAAAATTGGTTGGGAAGACAGAACCACTCACTTCTGATGTGGGAACAATAAGAGGTGATTATGTTCTCGATTCTTATCAGATGTCAGATATAGATGGTAGGGCAGTTCGAAATGTTGTGCACGCTTCTGGATCTCAAAAAGAAGCTCAAGATGAGATAAATCATTGGTTTGAATCTGGAGAAATCATGGATTACAAGACTGTTCATGAGAAGATTTTGTATGAGGTGAATATTTAATTGTAGGTAATTCGAATTGGGAGACGCGATCTCTCATTTGAATTCCAATAATAAAAAATCAAAAAACCGCAATTGCGGTTTTTTGTGCATACAGACGATCGATACTCTTCAGCAAGTATACTTATGATATATCATGTAAATAGTAAATCAATATTGACGAATACTAATCCCTGTGGAGATGAGGAGAGTTGAACTCCCATGCTTACTTGCTGAAGGTAAGTATCCGACCGTCGGCATCCCCACAGGAAACAATATTCTTGTGGACTAAAGCGTAACAAACACAGATAAAATTCGAATAAAATATAAGTAAAATAATAATAAAGTCGAGGTTGGTCCTCTAGGATCAACCTAGAATAGAAAACCGGGCTGAAATTCAGCCCGGGTGAATTTCAAACTAGCATTATTTATGTTACTTTGTCAAAAAGATGTCATAACTCTTTTGCACTCTTGAATTGAAAAATAGGAGTAATAAAATATAGGTAGGTTGCGAGAGTAAATCCACAAAAACAAATTTTTTGGGAGACTAAGGAACCATTTAAAAAGGCGTTCATATTCACTCGGACCTTGGTCTTGAGTGTGAAGTCACCCACCTGGAATCCCAGGTTTGTACTCTCGCATACCTACACAGTACGTCCCGTAATCGGGGCGTTTTGTGTTAAAATATCCAAATGAAGATATTATTTAGATCACTAATCGTAGTATTTATACTAGGAGTATTACATTTCTTTGGCATGTATGGACTTTATGATATTTTTCCAAATCTCGATATTGTAAATCATATTATAGGTGGTCTAGCTCTCGCTCTTTTTGTAAGAGCATTTTTGGATAGATTTATTTCGAGAATAAAGAAAAAAGATTCATTTACCTTCTTTGCGACACTAATTCTCGGAATTATTTGGGAAATATTTGAAGCATATTTTGGAATATCGGGCCATGTATTTTGGAGTAGGGCATATAGATTGGATACTGTGAAAGATCTGGTCGATGATATGATCGGTGCTGTGATCGCTCTCTATTGGATATATAAAATATAGAAATAATATGAAGATTACTTTTTGTTCTGGGGCTGAGACTGTAACAGGAGCAAATTTTTTGATTGAGAGTCAGGGCAAAAAGATTTTGGTTGATTGTGGACTTGTTCAGGATGGAAATATGTCATCAGAGATAAACTATTCAGATTTTATATTTGATCCTAGTACCGTCGACGTTCTTTTGGTTACACACGCTCATCTCGATCATGTTGGGCGAATTCCAAAATTAGTCAAAAAGGGATTTCATGGCAAGATTATGTCTACGAGAGAGACAAAGGAATTGGCAAGAATCGTCCTCGAAGATGCAGCACAAATCTTACTACATGAAGCTCAAAACGAAGGTAAGCAACCAATATTTGTATTTGAAGATATAGAACCAATATTTGAAAATTGGTCAGTATATCCATATTATGAGACGTTTAGTGTCGTCGATTCTATAAAAGCAACGATGAAAGATGCTGGACATATACTTGGTTCGGCCATGTATGAAATCGACATTGAAGATAAAAAGATATTATTCACTGGTGATCTCGGAAATTCACCATCACCACTACTTAGAGATACAGATAGTATCGGTAGTGTCGATTATATTGTCATGGAAAGTGTATATGGAGATCGAAATCATGAATCAAAAGATGAAAGAGATAAGAGATTCAAAGAAATAATAAATGAAACTATTGGTCGAGGTGGTACACTCATTATTCCTGCTTTCTCTATAGAACGTACACAAGTGCTTCTCTATGAATTAAACAATTTGGTTGAGAAAAAAGAGATTGAGTCAGTACCAGTATTTGTGGATTCTCCAATGGCTATCAAAGTCACTGATATATACAAATCAAGTACTGAATTATTTAATTCAAAAATAAAAGAACAGATTCAAAGAGGGGACAATGTCTTTGAATTTAAGAATTTGCATTTTACTATTACAAATCAAGAGTCGAGGGATATAGATCATATAAAAGGTCCAAAGATAATATTGGCGGGCTCGGGAATGTCTGTCGGAGGAAGGGTCGTGAGTCATGAAGCTAGATACCTTCCAGATGCGCGCAATACAATATTACTTGTTGGTTATCAGAGTGTTGGTTCTATTGGCCGTGAATTGGCAAGCGGTTCAAAGCAGATAAATATTCATGGAAATAATGTAGGAGTGAAAGCTAAGATTGAGACAATATATGGTTTTTCTGCACATAAAGATAGTGATCATTTGCTTGATTTTGTAAATTCAGCGGATGAAAGATTAAAAAAAGTATTTGTGGTCATGGGAGAGCTTAAGGCATCTATGTTTTTGGCTCAGAGAATAAGAGACGAATTAAGTGTCAAAGCTTTTACTCCGACAGTAGGGGAGAGTATTGAATTGTAGAGGGCAATTTGATTGCGATGAAGTATATTGCACACCCCTATGAGATAAGAGGCTTACTTTACTGCCTCAACTAATCTCTTTAGTGATTCTGGTTGAAATTCTGCGAGATGAGCCAAAGATTTTCGATTGAGATCTATATTCTTTTTCTTTGCAGAACCGATAAACTTGCTATACGATATACCCAATGGTCTTAATCCTGCGTTGATCTTTACATTCCAGAGTCTGCGCATATCACCCTTTTTGTCTCTTCTGTGAGCAAAAGCATATGCTCCTGCATGCATAAGAGCATCTATAGCAGCTCTTTCTGTCTTTGATCTTCTAAATCTAAAACCTTTTGCGGCTTTTAGTATATTTCTTCTGTGTTTGAGTGCATTGACTCCATTTTTTACTCTAGACATGGTTGTGTATTATAAATTGGGTAAGAAACGAGCTTTTGACTTATTGTCCATGACTATATAGCTCCATCTGCGCTTATTGTGAGATGTTTTGGTCCTTTCTTTTGTATTGAAGTGATTTTGACCCTTTCCACGAGCAAGGATTTTGCCGTTTTTGGTTATTTTGAATCTCTTCAGATATGATTTCGTGCTTTTGATCATGTTTTTAACTGTGCCAGCTATTGTAATATATATGCATCAAAAAGGCAAGCACTGTAACGTTATTTTTTCTCAACTGTTATTGTTAGTCCTTTTGGTCCTTGAATAGGTTCGCCTGATACCTTATGTTCAACTGTTATGAGTTTGAGTATTCGATCTAGTCTCTCTCTCAAAAACTTTTTGTCCATAAATTTTGATCTACCTGATAGAAATAGGTCGATTTTGACTCTATCACCCTCGGCAAGCCATTCTGAGACTTTTTTTGCTTTAAGATTTAGATCATGATCGCCCGTACCTATTTTTACTTGAATACTTTTTAGATCTGAGACTTTTGTATTTGCTCGAGCGACTTTTTCTCTTTTCTTCAATTCATATAGATATTTGCCATATTCCATGATTTTGGCAACAGGAGGATTTGCATTCGGTGAAATCTCAATAAGATCGAGATTTCTCTTTTTTGCTTCTTCTAAGGCTTTTTGAGTTGTTATGACACCCAGATTTTCACCGTCAACAGTTATGACTCGTAGTTCGGGTACTCTTATTTGTTGATTGACTCTAGTTTTATTCACGATTGATATATTTATAGCATAAAATGAGAAGGAAAGCAAAGATATTGAATGAAATATATAAGATATTAGGATTTCATAGCCTAATATTTAATGTCATTTTACAAAAACCTCCTCACAAGCTTAATGAGAATTTCGGGAATCTTTTCGATGAAAAATCTATTTTGCCAATCCTTGAAATGTATTTCCTTGGTCTGTCTCAAATCATTCATAAAATGACTTTCCAATTCTCGTGCAAATGCAGGATCTTCTGAAACGATGTTTGCTTCATAATTGTAAAGCAAACTTATCTGATCTAGATTTAGTGAACCAACTGTAGACCATACACCGTCTATGGCTATAGATTTTGAATGAATCATATTGCCTGTATATAGAAATATTCTTACTCCTGATTGAAGTAGAGAAGAGAAGTATGAACGACCTCCCAAATCTACAGTAGGGTGATCAGTTTTTTCTGGTAATAAGATCCGAACGTCGACACCATTTTCTGAAGCGTGCTTTATGAGGCGATGAAGTCTACCTGTCGGTACGAGATAAGGAGTTGTGATGTATATGTGACTTTTTGCTCTTTTTATGGCCTCGACGATTTGTTTGTACAAGTGTCTTCTTCCTGGAGCTGGAAAATTTGTAACATAGTGAAATGGTGAATTTTGAATCAAGATTCTTCTTGAAAGGATCTTTTCTTTTGTTGCTCTTTCCCACATGCGTTCAAAAGAATTACTCATTTCCAATAATATTCTGCCCTCAAGTCTTACATTTGTATCGCGCCAATTTTTCATACTATCCAATATACAAATGCTTCCTGTATATCCGATCTTTTGATCAATAATTAGACTTCTTCTATGATTGCGAAGATACCATGAACGAAAATTTGGAACATTGTAATATCCAGGAATAAGCGTTCGCCAATATACAAGCTCAATTCCTTTTTCTTTTAATTCTTTTTTTATATCCGAACCCCAGAGAGTGAAGCTTCCCGCAGCATCCCAAAGGAAACGCACTTTGACTCCATTTCTCGCTCTTTCCGCGCAAATATCAATGAGTCTTCTACCAAAATCATCCGTATAAAAAATAAATTGTTCGAGGTCAATACTTTTGGTTGCTTGAGCGCAATCTGAAAGCATATTATTCCACGCTTTTTCATTGTCTGTATAAAGCGTATATTTTGTCTCATCTAACATACTTGTATTATACATGATTAAATTAGTTATTTTTTGATAATTATTTTTCATTACGACGTGTTATCATATGCCCATGAATAATGTCGCAGACAATCCAAAGGCAGGTTTTGAATATGAATTTCAAGAGTATTTCGAAGCGGGCATAGAACTTCTTGGCTTTGAAGTGAAATCTTTACGTACCCACAAAGCAAATCTCGAAGGATCATACATCATTATTCGTGGTGCTGAAGCATATATAATGAATCTATTTGTTGCCCCATATCAAGAGGCGAATACTCCCAAAGACTATGAGCCAAGAAGAAATAGGAGACTTTTACTCAATAAAAAAGAGATATTGAGACTTGCGACCGTGTCTGAAAATAACGGTTTGACAGTCATACCGATTTCAATGTATATTAAAAACAATCTTATCAAAGTTAAAATTGCCGTAGCTAAGAGAAAAAAGAAACAAGATAAGAGAGAATCTATCAAGAAAAGAGAAACGGATAGAAATCTTCGTAGAGAGTACAATGTTCGTTGAAATTTTGATAATGAGTGAATGGATATGTAATTTTGCCTCGAGGACCTGTCTGAGTTCCAAATAAAATGAAACATTTTATTTGGAACGAGTTCCGCAGAGGCAAAATTACATATCCATTCACGAATAGGGGATGATCGGCTTTGACATTCGATCACTTCTTTGTGTGCAATGCGAGTTCTGCTAACTCGTAAATCAAGCAGAAACTTAAAGTGCCAAATCAATGAAGTCTCCATATTTTGGAGCTCGTGACTTCGCATTCGCTCTTTCTTAAGAGCCATTCACCTCTTGGGATCCAGACTTGAGGATTGGATGTTATAACTTGGATGTAGGGTAGGGAGAATTCTCGACTTCTTGCCTGAAATATTGAGATCGATATAGAGTCTTTTGTTTTCTTTTGAGCTTTATATCTAAATACAAAGAATTCTATCATTGTAGAATCACAGAGTTAGTCTCGCTTGGACCCGGGTTCGATTCCCGGCATCTCCACTCGACTCGCTTCGCTCGCTCGTGGCAAGCCACCGACTCTGTTCGAGTCGAGTGTCCCGAACGAAGTTGAGGGACACAAA
>CAZRJE010000013.1:0-4592 GCA_964600335.1 uncultured Candidatus Saccharibacteria bacterium | reverse complement strand
ATAAAGACCTTCGCTCGCTCGTGGCAAGCCACCGACTCTGTTCGAGTCGAGTGTCCCGCCGTTCGACGGCCCTAAAGGGCCGCTCAGGCTCTTGAATGAGAATGAAGTTGAGGGACACAAAATAAAGACCTTCGCTCGCTCGTGGCAAGCCACCGACTCTGTTCGAGTCGAGTGTCTTTTTAATATTTGTTACAATTTTCGAATGATTTACGTTTATATGATAAAGGATGATAAAGATAGATTATATGTTGGTATTTCTAATAATCCTCAAAAGCGTCTTTATACTCATAATTCAAATAGGGGCGCCTCTTTTACTAAGAGCAGTAAATTTGTAATTGTATTTTTAGAGGAATATTTGACTATGAGAGAAGCACGAAAAAGAGAGATGCAAATAAAAAGATGGCGTAGAGAGAAAAAAGATTTTTTGATAGATAGATATGAAAAAGGATTAAATACGAGATTATAGATACAATATTTAGGAAGAATAAACGAGAAGTTAATTGTAGTTGTGATATAATACAGCAATTATGACGAGTCTACCCATATGTCAAAGATTAGTCGAATATAATGGAGGATTAATTAATAGATGCAATTTTTGGTATCTGACTAATGATCAGCCACTCTGGGTGAAAATTCCTCTCGCGTGTTTTATTATTGTATGTATTTTGATTTTTGGCTTAATAATATTAAGACTCGCGATCAAACAATTTGTATTTCATCACAAATCTCATAGGCCATGGACAAAGAAAACTATTAAATATTTGATTATGGAATTATTTTTGGTTTTAGTATCGTTTGGCTCACTTGTCTTATTTGTAATAAATCTGACTCAATAAACATTTAGATTATATACATAGCAAAAGATTTATTTTGCTCTATAATTAGTATATGAATCGACATCATTTATTATTTAGAAGTTTTACTTTTATTTGTTCCATCGTCTTATTCTCGGCCATGATAGGAATAAATAATGTCTCTGCTAGCGCGGTTTGTACAAAGTTAAATAATATTCTCTCATATGGCATGAATGGTTCCGAAGTCTATTCATTGCAAAAATATTTGGGTGAAATGGGTTATCTGAAACCTATAGCAAATGGGCATTTTGGGGTAGGTACACGAGACGCTCTAAAAAAATTTCAAAAAGATAATGGTATTACGATGACTGGACAGACTGGTCCTATCACGCGCTCTTTGGTACAGAGATTATCTTGTTTTCAGGATCAAAAAGCTACACAACAAGTGATTGATACAAAGAATACAATAAAACAGAATATTGATTATTCTTCTTTTGCGAGCATGGTTGGAAATGATGCTGTCGGAACAGTTTCTTCACCATTAGCGAGTTCATCTCAAACTATGGGCAATAAATTGACATTAGTTTGGAATAATATACCGGGTGCAGTATATGATATTTTACTTTTCGATAATTCTGGAAATAGTGCGGGGTATATATCTTCAAATGTATCCGGTGGTACTTTTGAATGGAATGTTGGTCATATATTTACTTCTACGAATCAAGAAGATCAGACTGTTTCTCCAGGAATATATAGGATAGTCTTGAGACCAAGTTATAGTACAAGTGCAAAGGCCTCGGTTCAATATAGTGGATTATTTACTATCCTAGAAAAACCTATCGTACTCAATACTCTCATTCCGAGTGTGGTATCAAATGGTGGTAAATCATCAATTGCGATTTCGGGTTCAGGATTTGATTCTAGTTCTATTTTATATTTCGGACCTTTTGAAAATAATTATAAATCGTCTCAGACTTTTGTGACCAAAGATGGTACCTTGGTAGTATTTTCTGTGCCAACATATATACCAGCAGGAAATCATAATGTCTTTGTATTGAATGCATATTCTTCGGGAGCAACTAGTACACCAAGTAATGTATTGAATGTGACTGTCCAGAATTGATATTGACAATAAGTGTGAGGGGGAGTATTCTCAGATTAGAGAGGACAAAGGACTAACCATGAAAAAATTAGTTTTAATAACCGCTTACGATCTTTTGATTGGTGAAGTATCAGTTCCGTATAATCGGGCAGTAAGAGCTGAGCTCTTGCCAACATCCGGTCAAGTCGTGCTTTGTGTTCGGATTTTTGATTTGAATGAAAATGTACTTTACTGGATTCAAGATCCGGGTGAATCGATCAGAGCATATCGACCGTCGAGTAGGAGCGATCCCAATTATTCATCCAAGGGAGAGGATCCTGTGTCTCAACAAGCTATTCTTATTGAAGTGTTTCAACGAGTGTGTGCTCTTACTTGACTATAATTCAAACATCCCGCGGTAAACGCGGGTTTGTCTTTTTCTGTAAAATATTCAGAGTTAAAAAAATAAAAATTTTTATAAAATTCGGTGAATAAATACTTGCTTTATTGCATCTTTGATTCATAATCAAGAATAGATTGTGAAAGTCAATGTTCTATGAAAAAAATGCTGACATGTCTTTGTTCTATCGTCCTATCTTATTCGGTTTGCGCTCAAATCATCTTGGCGGTTGATTTTAATACTGACCAACATGATGTTGGAATCTTCAGCCCAACAGAGTCTGGCTTCAAGCCTTTCAATGTGGATTTCACGAGCAATTTATCTAAGTACACAATGTCTTACAATATAGATTCTGTGTATTCTGATTCTAAAATTACCATCACGGTTCAGAGTGATAATGGTAATCTTCTGACGAGAGATCGTCTTGGACTTAGGTCACCACTTGAAGATTTGTTTAGAGATTTCATTGCGCCTGCGAATGATGGTGCACATTTGATCATTCAAATAGATGGATTATCGCCAAAGTCTATCTATAAGTTTGTCTTTTTCACTTACGACAATGATTCGAATGTTCAAAGTGATATCAGTACAGACATCTATCTGAATACGACAGGAGGCTCTCAGCCATTTGCTGACCACAATATTGTAAGATATGGCGGAGGATTTCAGGATCCTCAAGATTATCAAGTAATCTTGTATGCAATAAGTACCGAAACAGGCCACGCATCTTTTGAGGTTGAAGCAATGAGTGGTTCAAAACAGGGTGCGCCAGATTTGAATGCGCTTATAATAGAAATACCAGAACCATATTCTGCTTTTGTTACTTCGGTGCTTTGTATTTTTTTATACACCAGACAGAAATACAACAGAGGAGGAAAAGATGAAAAAACGAAAACCGGCTAGTCGTAAAGTGTTTCATAAACATTACGTCAGATTTATCAAAGGACTGAAAAAATCTCGGAAGGGGGGAAAATCCCGTTGACTCCGAAGATTCACGGAGGCCCACCGAGGCCTCTTTTTGTTATGAAATATTTTGATTTAGCTTCAGACATCTTTGACATAGTACATATATTATTTTAATATCAAATATAGATCGATCGATAAAGTATTGGGAATAAGACATCCAAGTCTTTCAGCCTGAAGTTGAAAGATGGGCCTGAAGCCCTGTCCCCAATACAAAAGATCGCTCATGCACAATGACAGTGAAAGAAATCCGAACGCTGGTTAAATACAATTGTTTTAACAAGATGCTTTGGGATCGTTGGTCCGGAAAACTGGGTGAGTCTTCGCTCAATGGATATCTGAATAACAGTGTGTGGAATAAGTGGGCTTTCCTTACGATTACTCTTATTTTGTCCATAATCGGGTTGTCATTACGTACGGTTGGAAAAAACAGTGAAAACGACTTTACGGGTTTTTGTCTTTGTGTTCTCTCCCTAATCTTGTTCATGTGTTGGTATACATTTCACTGGTGTCGTCTTGGGAATGACATTGAGACGGTTGGGATTGCATTGGACAAAGACGCATCTTTTGTTATTAGTACCCCGATTGGGCAACTTGAAGAGATGGTAGCTTATAGACTTTGTGTTCAGGCTCGTATCGTACTTTTGATGGAAGAATCTTTCGGTACAGGAGATAGTCCTCAAGCACGATCGGCGGTAAAGGATTTCAGGAGACTTCACAAGATCTATCGACGGTTTGGTCTTTGTGAAGAGAAGTGGGATACGTATTTCAAACCGGTCGAGAAATGATCTTGAGGAAGACAAGCATTTCGTGACCAATCAAACCACCGGACGAGTGTTCGGTGGTTTTTCTATACGATTTTGAAAAATGAATTATTTTGCTAATATAATCATATAGATAAACAATATTTATATGAAAATACTTCTTCCTAAAACATATATTCCCGAAAATGAAATAGAATTGCCAGTTATTTTCCTGGCAGGACCTATTCATGGAGGAGATGATTGGCAATATAGATTTATAAAAGAAATTGAAAAGGATTTCAAAAAGGGAACAATAGTCAATCCTGTTAGATACGAGGGCGACCATCCACTATTCTCTGTAAAAGAAAAAGGGGAAGAAAATCATTTTGAAAGTCAGACTTTGTGGGAGAGATATTATCTCGATGTAGCTTCGAGGTGCGGTTGTGTCACTTTCTTTTTACCCGTCGAAAGCAAGATCAATCCTCGTACTACAGGTCTACCTTATGCAAGAGATACATACGGAGAATTGGGTGAATGGCGAGGAAGAAAGATATCGAACAATAATATTTCTTTGGTTGTCGGTGGTGACAGTGAATTTCCGGGAATAGATG
>CAZRJE010000012.1:13825-16690 GCA_964600335.1 uncultured Candidatus Saccharibacteria bacterium | reverse complement strand
AGTTACGGAGCCGGGTTGCTCGGGTACAGCACCTCGTCGAAGGTGAAGAAGTAGTACCGAGGATACCGGTTCGTGATCGGAAATGACACGATCTGATAATTGCTCGTCCAAGAAACAGTGACAGTGCTAATCACAGCAGGCGACTGGCCGCCTATCGGATCGATACCAACGAGATTGATTCGGAGCGCCGACGGCACCGCGGTAGCTACTGGTTTGTACGCCGTTGGATTTACCTTGACCACCAAGTTTGTGCACAAGGTGTCGGTGCGAATATTGTCAGAAATTTCACTCAATCGAGTCAGTCCGACGACTCTGGGACGAGGGAAATAACTTGTGCTCGGAATGTAATCGAATTTACGCGAGCTTGGAGTAGGACTTGAGACATACCGAAGACATGCAATACCTTCCAGGTATCCATTGTTAAAAGGTTGTTGAATTTTGAAATTGATGGCCCCTGTGCTTGGAGAATCACTAAACATGAATGTTTTTGATGATTCTTGCGAATCACCAATAGGATTCAGAGTATCAGGATTGATTTGCTGTCCGTAAGTAGTATTCACAAGCGTTGCCCCAGATCTTTCCCAGACCTGAGGGTCCGACAATGGTTTGTACAACCAAAAATCAGTCATCGTATCGAAGGACCCATTGACATACGTCGTCACCGTTTCGTGGTACGAATACACGACCACGATATTGTCCGAAATGTCTGACCGTTGAATGAACTGCTGGACAGCCAGCGCATTCACGGTGAGTGCGATGAGGGCGAGGATTACTCGGATCAGTTTCACTGTTTGCCTTTGGTTTTATCATCCCGTGATTAGGATGTCTGGGGTCAAATACTATAGATATATGTCGTTCTGGTCAAGGCTTGACTTATTGCGACATATCTGGTAGCATTCATGAATATGAAAAGTATAATTGTCAACAAATATATAAGTACGGCCGTATTTAGCCTAATATTCGCCATAACATTTGGTATAGTCTTTTTGATGCCAAATAAGTCTTTTGCTGGTTACAACTATTATCATGATTATAGAGATAGGGATATATACATAAATGATTTTATGAATTATCGATATGATACTTCATATCAAAATACATATTATCCTGTATATCCTACCTATCCATCACTATATGTATCATGTTATCCATCATCTACAAATGTAAGAACAGGTGAGAGTGTCACTTGGACTGCAAATGTTTCAGGTGGAAATGGATATTATAGTTATAATTGGTATGGAACAGATTCGCTCTATGGTAGTGCACAGACTCTATATAAAAATTATTTTAGCACTGGATACAAGACAGCTTCAGTAACAGTGACATCAAATAATCAGACAATAACTGCACAATGTAATAATACAGTAAATGTTTATGATAATTATTATTATAACAACAATAATAACTATTATTACAATCAAACTCCTGTGTATGTCACATGTAGACCAAGTTACAATACTGCTCAAACAGGAAGCACAATAGTTTGGACCGCATATCCTACAGGAGGAAATGGTTATTACAATTATTCTTGGTCAGGAACAGATGGACTCTATGGATCAAATCAATCAGTTTCTATGGCCTATTCAAATGCAGGTATCAAAAGTGCTCAAGTCACTGTAACTTCGGGAAATAATACTATTACCCAAAGCTGTTCAAACTATGTAGATATAACATCAAATTATTATCCGACTTATTCTACGTACAATACATATAGTACTGTAACAACAAATCAAAATGCTTTAGATATTGGTTGTTATGCAGATCCATCTACTAGCGTAAAGACAAATCAGCCAATCACTTGGATTGCAGAAGTTCAAGGTGGTGTAGCACCATATACTTATTCTTGGACAGGATCAGATGGTTTGACCGGTACTGAGAGTTCGATAATAAAATATTATTCAGCTTCAGGTTCAAAGAGTGCGGTTGTCACAGTGAGAAGTGCTGATGGAAAGACAGGTTCAAGATCATGTACAAATACAGTCGCAGTATCAAATCCAGTTTCATCAAATATTGCAAAGAAGGCAAATACTACTTATGTAGCTGTCAATTCAAACTCAAACAATTCTGAGAAATCAAACACTTCATCAAAGAATGTTTCAAATCAAACAGCAGCTTCATTCCTATCACTTCAGAACGTTCCTTGGGGATCAGTAGCTATACTAGTTATATTGGTATTATTTGCTACGGTATTGTATCTCATCTTCAATAAGAAGAAGATCTAATAATCTCGTAATCTCAAAAACAAAAGACGACCATTTGGTCGCCTTTTGTTTTATATATTTAATTTATATTTCTCCACCAATCAGAAACTGGGGAATGTCTGACGATCTCCACCACTTCTTCTGGCGTATTTACAATCTTAAATAATTCAAGATCCTCAAAATCGATTGTATGATAAGTCATAAGCATTTTGTCTTTGATATATTTCATGAAATCAGTCCAGAATTCTGAATTGAATAAGATTATTGGTACGTGGGGTATTTTTTCTGTCTGTATTAGAGTTAAAATATTAAACAATTCATCGAATGTACCAAATCCTCCAGGCATAAATACATAAGCTTCAGCAGCAAAGGTAAGCATTGTCTTTCTTGTAAAGAAATATGTAAAGTATACATTGTCAGTCAGATATTCATTGTTTCCTTTTTCATGTGGCAGGTGAATCGAAAGCCCCACAGATTGCCCTCCTGCTTCTTTTGCTCCTTTACTAGATGCCTCCATTATTCCTGGACCTCCACCCGTGATGACTGTATAGCCCAAATCAGTGACTATTGCTCTCGCTACAGCCTCAGCACTCTTATAATGTTCACTGTCTCTCGCTGCCATAGAAGAACCAAATATTGTTACAGATCTGGGATACTTTTCGAG
>CAZRJE010000012.1:8820-13725 GCA_964600335.1 uncultured Candidatus Saccharibacteria bacterium | reverse complement strand
CTCTCGCTGCCATAGAAGAACCAAATATTGTTACAGATCTGGGATACTTTTCGAGACATTTAAATCCATCTGAAAATTCCTTCTGAATTCTATCTATGTGGCGGTGAATTTCACCAGCATGAATGTCTTTTCTCGGCAAACCGAAATATTCTTTCTTTTGATCTGACATATTTTTTATTGATTATAATATACTCAATTATATCATCAATATTAAATTATTCATTCTATATTACATCCTTATTCTTGTGTTACAATCCAAATATGCTTAATTTCAAAATCGATAAGAAAATAGATAATTCTTTGGGAAGGGCGGGAATCATTGAGACCGAGAATGGAACAATCGAGACACCTGCTTTTATACCTGTTGGCACAAAAGGAACAGTAAAATCACTTCTTCCCGAAGATATAAAAGCAAAGATTGGCGCAGAAGCAGTACTCGCAAATACATATCATCTCTATTTGCAACCTGGGACAAAGATAGTACGAGAGAGTGGAGGACTCAAAGATTTCATGCGTTTTCCGGGACCAACATTTACTGATTCTGGAGGCTTTCAAGCTTTTTCACTTGGTTCACAAATCGAGAGAAAAAGTAAATTTGGTCAAAAGGATATAAATCAGATTTCAAATAATTTTGCAGAAGATCATGGCTTAGAAATAAGTAGAGAAGAAAGTGTCGGTATGGCAAAGATAAATGATGATGGTGTAACATTTAAATCAATCATTGACGGTAGTGAGCATCATTTTAGCCCAGAAAAATCTATTGAGATTCAGAGAGAGCTCGGTGCTGATATTATATTTGTACTCGATGAATGTGCTCCTGCTGATTCGAATATTCAAATTCAGAATAAAGCAATCGATCGAACATATCTCTGGGCAAATAGATGTTTACAATATTTCAAGGATACATCAAATGATAAAGAACTCGTAAATCCCAAACAATCATTGTTTGGAATTGTTCAAGGTGGAAGATTCGAAGAGTTACGTAGAAAGAGTGCTCGAATGATAGGGAATATGGATTTTGATGGTTTTGGTATAGGGGGGACATTTGAAAAGCAGGATATGGGCACGGCAGTCGGTTGGGTGAATAGTGAACTCCCCGAAAATAAGCCCCGGCATCTTCTCGGTATCGGTGAACCAGAAGATCTTCTTATAGCAATTCAAAATGGAGCAGACACTTTTGATTGTGTAGCACCGACGCGCATAGCTAGAAATGGTTCCGCATATATACGAGGTGGAAGATTAAATATTTTCAATTCTTCAAATAGAGAAGATTCACAGCCGATAGATGAGAAGTGTGATTGTTATGTTTGCAAAAATTACGATCGTCGCTACATACATCACCTTTTCAAAGCAAAAGAGATTTTGGGCGCAGAATTATTATCGATTCACAATCTATATTTCATTGTGAATTTAGTTAAGGTTGCAAGAAATGCGATATTGGAAGGTAATTTTGATGATTTTATAAAAAAGGCTCGGATTGAATACTTAGGAAATAAATCTCAATAGATATTATATTTCACTTGGTCGGTATTTTTCTGAAGCACGTTTGAGCCACCATTCGATCTCTTCTTTTCGGAGTAATCCTTGTTGAGAGCCTATGTATTGAGCTACTGACATCGGATTTATCGGGGCCCACATGAGTGCTTCAAGAGGTGTTTTGCCTAATATTAAAGCTGATATGAATGTCGCAGAATAGGCATCACCACAGCCTGTTCTTTCGATCGGTTTTCTCGGGTCTTCATAAATAGGCATATGATAATAATGCCCATCTTCATACATGTATGAACCTTTTATTCCATCAGTGAGAATAGCAATCTTCGGACCAAGATTGACGATTCCTTTCAAAAGTTCTTTTGGATCTCTACTCGTATTGTTTAAAAATCTTTGATATTCCTCGAGATTTGCTATGAATACTTCTGAGCGATTTAATATCTTTGACATATGTTCTGCCATTTTGATCTGAAATGTTCCTGGTTGGAAACACACTTTTACTTCTTTGTGTTCTTCAATATATTTTTCTATTTTGAAATAATAATCATTTAGAGAACTGCCGAGTGATGTGATATATAGCCATGTGGGTTCTGGAAAAGAGGGAAGGACGTAATCGTATGGAATATGATTTACTAATATTGTTCTATCATCTCCATACCACAAGACAAAATGATAGTTTGTTGCTTTGCCTTTGTGTTTGTGTACATATGAAGTGAGAACATCATTCGCTTCTAATTCTCTTAGACATTCACGGCCACTCCCATCATCTCCGATATCAGTGATGATTGCGGATTTTAGACCCAATCGACTTGCACAGACGGCAGCATTTGAAGCATTACCAACCGCCTTTATGACTTTTACATATTCAAACGGTATTTTGTCTCCGTATTTCATACACATTTCGCAATCTTCATGATTCAATCTGCAATGAATCTCTGCTTCTTGGAGGCGGATAAAAGCATCCGTCGTAATATCACCAATAGAGAGAAAATCTATTTTTCTTTTGAACATGGGTACATTATATCATTTTAAATCATGATATAATTCACTCTATGAGAACGCTCAAAGAAGTAATATACGATGCTAAACAAAAAAATATTGCAGTAGGGCATTTTAATGCTTGTACTCTCGATCAAATTTTGGCTATTGCTGATGGAGCTCTCGAACTGGGTGTCCCTGTGATCGTTGGGGTTTCCGAGGGTGAAAGAGAATATACGGGTGTGATAACTGTTGCAAATATAATTCGATCTATTCGTGAATCGAGAAATCAAGAAATATATCTAAATGCAGATCATACATATTCTTTTGAGAAAGTTAAAGAAGCTATAGATGCAGGATTTGATTCTGTGATATTTGATGGGGCAAAATTGTCACTCGAACAAAATATTATTGAGACAAAGCGTTGCGTAGATTATGCGAAGAGTATTGACCATGAAGTCCTTGTGGAAGGGGAAATTGGTTTTATCGGAAGCTCTTCAAAAGTATTGGATTCTATTCCTGACGGAGCCGTGGTCAATGATTCAAACATGACAACTTTCAATGATGCAAGTAGATTTGTGAGTGAGACACATGTAGATATGCTTGCTCCTGCTGTCGGGAATATTCATGGCATAGTCAAATCAGGAGAGCCAAGACTAAATACTGATCGCATATTTGAACTGTCTAAAGTTGGCATACCCCTTGTCTTACACGGTGCTTCTGGAAATAGTAAGCAAGACATATCAAAATCCATAAAAAATGGTATGAGTGTCGTCCATATAAATACTGAGCTTAGGTTGGCATATAAAGAGGCATTGCTTCAGTCTTTGAATAAAAATGTCGATGAAGTTGCGGCTTATAAATATATGAATCCAGCAAAATCTGCAATGAAAGATTTGGTTATACAAAAATTGAGACTATTTTCTAAACCAGATGAGCTATAGAGTATTTATTACAAGAAAGATTCCTGAAAAGGGAATCAATACTTTGAAAGATCGCGGATATGAAGTAGATGTAAATCAATATGATAGACCCTTAGCGCATGATGAACTCGTAAATATTTTGAAAGACAAAGAATATGATGCAATTCTCACACTTTTGAATGATAAGATCGATAAAGAAGTACTTGAAGCATCTCCAAAGACAAAGATTTTTGCCAATTTTACGATTGGTTTTGATAATTTTGATATTGAAGAAGCAAAAAAGAGAGGTGTATTTCTCACAAATGCTCCTGGTGGCGGAGCTGATAGAGTAGCAGAACATGCTTTTGCACTTCTTTTGTCACTCACATGTAGAATCGTTGAAGGAGATAGTTTTGTTAGACAAGGAAAATATGTAGGTTGGGATCCGATGCTATTTCTCGGTACAAAACTCAAAGGAAAAGTAATGGGTCTCATAGGGGCAGGGAGAATAGGCACTGAAGTCGCTCGTATAGCATCAAAAGGATTTGGTATGAGAATTGCTTATCAAGATATAGTGCGAAATGAAAAGATTGAGTGTCTACACAATGCTTCGTATTATTCAAATATTGATGATGTCTTGGTTCAAGCTGATGTTGTATCTCTACATGTTCCTCTCATGAAAGAAACAGTTCATCTCATAGACTGGCATAAGCTCAATATGATGAAAAAGAATTCAATACTCATAAATACCGCTCGCGGGCCAATAATCAAGGAAGAAGATCTTATCAGGGCCTTGAAAGGAAATGTCATAGGAGGAGCTGGTCTAGATGTTTTTGAAAATGAGCCTCAGATGAGTAAAGAGCTTTATGAATTGAGAAATGTTGTATTGACCCCTCATATAGCATCGTCCACACTTGAAGACAGAGAATGTATGGCAGATATTGCAGTGAATAATATTATCCACACCTTGGAGGATGGCAAGCCACTCAATAACGTGTACAATTAGGTTATGTCAGATCAAGTTCAATTTGATGAGGATAGTTTCGGTATGGCAAAGACTGGTGCAGGACAACAAGCAGGTGTTCCCGCTTATGACCCTTATGCTTTTTCTAGACCCAAAGCATCCAAGATGGCTTTGTGGCTTATAAAGCATGGAATAGTCAAATCAGAAAAAGGAGCGAATGTCGTTTTGCTAGTTCTTGTCGTGCTAAACATTCTTATCGTTTATTATGTATTTAAAAATTATATATGAGTTCAAGAGAGGTTAAGTTGCCAAGATCGATTTATATAATATTTTTGGCGACTATCGTGGCAAATATTATTACAACGCTCATGATGCTTTTCATGATTAAATTTTATTTATAAATAATTATATGAAATATTCAAAACAGAAAGGTTTTACGATGGTGGAATTACTTGTAGTAGTTTCAATCATAGCCATGCTATCTTCGGTAGTATTGGCTGCAGTTCAGTCTGCTAGAGATAAGGGAAGAATAGGCGCAGCACAGAGATTTGCTAGTACAAATTATCATGC
>CAZRJE010000012.1:3915-8720 GCA_964600335.1 uncultured Candidatus Saccharibacteria bacterium | reverse complement strand
AAAGACGCAATCACTTGCGTTTTTTGTATTTTCCTGTAAGATAGTTCACATGTTAAGTTTAACTGTTGAAAAGAAAAATAATGAGTCAAAGAACAAATCTTTGGTAAAGGCGGGTCGCATACCTTCTATTTATTATGGTCCAAAACAAGCCTCAACTCCTATTTCTATTGATCTCAAATCATTTAGTAAGGTCTGGAAAGTAGCCGGTGAATCTCAAGTGATTATCCTCAAAGATGGAAATGAAGAACATGAAGCTTTGATTCATGAAGTAGATGTTCATCCTGTAAGTGGAGTTCCAAGACATGTTGATTTTTATGTCATCGAAAAGGGAAAGAAAGTATCTGTAAAGATTCCTCTTATTTTCTCTGGTGTTTCTCCTGCAGTCAAGGATAAGGGGGCTATATTGGTAAAGGTTATGCGTGATGTCGAAGTTGAAGCTGCTCCTAGAGATCTTCCACACGAAGTCAAAGTAGATATATCTAAACTCGTAGAATATGGAGATGTTATTCATGCTGGTGATTTGGATCTAGGTAAAAATGTAACACTCAAAGTAAACAATGATGAAGTAGTCGCCTCTGTTTCAGAAGCCAAAGAAGAAGTAGTAGAGACAACTCCAGTAGATTTGTCACAGATAGAAGTTGAAGCCAAGGGTAAAGAAGTCAAAGAAGGCGAAGCTGCCCCAGAATCCGCTCCAAAGAAAGAATAGTGAAGAGTGCTAGATGTTTCGTGTATAATGAATATATGAATCTTAAGCCTTTGATTTTTATTTTTGTCTTGTCATCTGTGTATATATCAAGCGCATGTATAGTAAGTGCTCAAGTATTGACCCCTGAACAAAGAGCCAAACTCGAGCAAGAACTCAGAGATGTAGAAGCAGAACAAAAGAGAGTAGAAAACGATCTTGCAAATGCTCGAAATCAAACAGTATCTCTTTCCAGGGATATAAATATCTTAAATGCAAAGATAAAAGATGCTCAGCTCAAAGTAAAAGCAAAGACTTTGTTGATTCAAACCCTCGGTCAAGACATAACAGTAAAAGCCGTAACAATAAATAAATTAGAAGATAGAATAAATGATGGTAGAGATGCTATCGCTCAATTATTGAGAAAGACAAGAGAAGTGGGGGGATATTCGATGCCAGAAATGTTGCTCTCAAATAATAATCTATCAGATCTCACAGGAGAGATAGATAGATTTGGTTCTCTCAATACAAAGTTGAAAGATACTATTGATCTCATCGTTGAAGATGAAAATCAGACAAAAGAAGAAAAGATCAATCTCGAAAAAAAGAGAAATGCCGAAATAGATGCAAAATATGAGATTGAACAAGAAAAGAAAAATATCGAAGGCGATGAGGCAGAAAAAAAGCGATTACTTGCCGTAAGTAAAAATAATGAAGCATCGTATTCTGATTTACTCAATCAGAAAAAAGCTCAAGCAGCAAAGATAAGAGCATCACTTTTTTCGCTTAGAGATTCATCGCCAATTCCATTTGGAGATGCATACAAATACGCTCTCGCTGCTTCTCAAAAAACAGGAGTGAGACCTGCTTTTATTTTGGCAATTTTGACTCAAGAATCAGCTCTAGGGAGCAATGTCGGAAAATGTTATCTAGGTAATACTGGCACAGGAGATGGAATAAATGCAAAGACAGGAGCGTCTGTTTCAAATGTTATGAGTCCTACTAGAGATGTTCCTGCCTTTGTAGAACTTCTAAAGCAAATAGGGGGGGATCCTTATAAGACAGTGGTCTCTTGCCCGCTTTCATATGGTTATGGTGGTGCTATGGGACCAGCTCAGTTTATTCCTTCGACATGGTTACTCATAAAAGATCGACTTATGACATATCTCGGAATAAATAGCATGCCGGATCCATGGAATCCTGCCCATGCCTTTATGGCTTCATCTCTGTATCTATCAGATCTCGGTGCTTCATATCAGACTTATTCTGCAGAGAGAAATGCCGCATGTAAATATTATTCTGGCAAAGCGTGTGGCTTGGCAAAAGGAAATACAACATATGGAAATTCTGTAATGTCAAAAGCAGAACTCATTCAGAGAACCATGATAAATCCTATCGTCGGTATTTGATTATTATCAATCACTGGATTCACAATTTGAATCACTGAATCTTTAATTAAAATTATCAAATTCATAATTAAAATTATCAAATTCATAATTAAAATTATCAAATTCATAATTAGAATTATTGGACCTATTATCTTAATCAACCACCCTAACAATATTATTATTCTATGACACGTTGTCGACCGCCTGCAGGCGGTCGCAACTATTTCTCAGTCTTCGGTCTGCTGACCGAAGACTTGCGAAGATGTCATAGAATAATGATATTGTTAGGGTGGCTGATATTAGTTCTGAGAACTATATAGTCAATATAACTGGTATGACCATCGGTCTTTTTGCTGTTTTATTCAAGAGATATTGACTTACTGCATCGGTAATATTTTCCTTTACATAGTCTATGTTTAGGGGTCTCATACCTTTTGATGATCTATCGACAGTATCTTTTACGATGAGTCTGACTTCATGCAATAGATCTTGTGATTCTCGGAGATATACGAATCCGCGGGATATGATATCAGGTGATTTTCTTAGTCTTCCTGTAGTATTGTTTATGATACCAAAGACAATAAATATTCCGTCTTGAGCGAGCATTTGTCGGTCGCGAATAACTACTTCCTGAACATCTCCCACAGAGAAACCGTCAACCAATACTAGTCCTGACGGAGCCTTTTCTCGGAGTTTGACTATCTTTGTTCCTTTTTCTTGAATTTCAATGATTGCACTATTGTCAGGAATAACCACGTCTTCATCTTTGAGTCCGTTTGCTTCTTTTGCTATTTCACCGTGTACACTCAACATATAGTGATAACCGTGGAGGGGAATGAAAAATTTCGGATGTATTTTTTTGTGAATCCATGCAGTTTCATCTCTATTTGCATGTCCCGATGAATGCACGTCTGCAATCCTGTAGTGTATGATCTTTGCACCTTGTCTTGAGATATTATCTTTGAGTTTTTGAACGGCTCTTTCATTTCCAGGAATTACTGAAGATGAAAGCATGACAGTATCTCTCGGAGTCAATTTGATCTTGGCATGAGTCTTGTTTGAAATTCTCATCATTGCAGCGTATTCATCGCCTTGTGCACCTGTTGCGAGTATGATGATTCTATCCATTGGATAATTGTCCATTTCATCGGTAGATATCATGGTAGTCTTTTGTGCCTTGAGTAAACCTAGATGTTTACAGATTTCGAGATTTTGTTTCATACTTCGACCTTCAACTACGACTTTCTTGCCATACTTTTCGGCGAAATCAATAATCTTTATCAATCTTTCAAGCAAAGAAGAGAATGTTGCTATGATAAGTCTTCCTTTTACATTTTTTATTATTTCCTCGATATTTTTGTGTACGACTTTTTCTGGTATAGAAAATCCCGGATTTTCTACATTTGTTGAGTCTGCCATAAGCAAAAGCACATTTTCATTTTTGAAAGCACGATCATACTCGGCTTCTTCTTCTGCTGTAGGAACACCATCTACATGATCTAGCTTCAAATCTCCTGTATGTACGATATGTCCGAAAGGAGTCTGTATGATTATTCCCATTGCATCTGGAATAGTGTGTGTTACAGCAAAGAATCTTACCTTGAGGGCGCCGATTGTCACGGTCTCTTCTTTTTCTACGACCTTCATGTCTATCTTTGGTACATGAGGAAATTCTTCCTGTCTTTTTTGTATGAGAACTGAAGTCAATAATCTTGTATATACTGGCGGATTGCCAATTCTCGGCATGATATAAGGTATACCTCCTATATGGTCCAAGTGACCATGAGTGATGAGAACAGCGCGGATTTTTTCACGCCTTTCCTCGATATATTTTGTATTTGGTAATATATAATCCACTCCGGGAGTATTTTCATCTTTAAATTGAAAACCTATATCGACGACGATTATATCGTCACCAAATTCTATTGCGGTCATATTTCGACCAATTTCCTCGACTCCTCCCATTGGTACAATACGAATATTGTTTGGTGCAAGAGGTGGAATATTGTCCCCATGCTTGTTTGGTTGAGCAGGACGCATTGATCGTCTCATTGGCTTTGTTTGATCCTTTCTTACTATATTCATTCTTGCTCCCGCGACATGACTTTCATGGCTTAGTCCCATCTTTCTAGCGCCTTTGCCTAGAATAATTCTGTGTGAATTTTGAGAGTGAGAATGATCTTTTTGCGGGTCTTTTGCATCGTGATTTTGGATTGGGGTAGGGCTAGTGGCATCATCACTTCTCACTATTCTTGTCTTCATTGTACGCATCAGGGGTTTCCTAAAATTTCTTTTTTG
The DNA here is from genome assembly GCA_964600335.1 of uncultured Candidatus Saccharibacteria bacterium. Lineage (GTDB taxonomy): Bacteria > Patescibacteriota > Minisyncoccia > Phycocordibacterales > PALSA-1337 > C7867-002. The sequence continues at coordinate 4,352 of CAZRJE010000012.1, read as the reverse complement.
ACTTTCGTTCATATTTAGTTTTGCTTAAATAATTTTAAGACTCTTTGAGTCTCAGTGTACCAAGAAGTGACATTGTAAAATCTCTCACTTGGCACGGTTAATTTGATAATTTCTAAACCATTTAATTCTTTTGGAATCGCATAAATGTATTTCGGAGAATATAAGAATATTGCCGGAATATCACTTGAGATTATTGATTCAAGGTCATTATACAACTTTATCTTTTTTTCTTCAACATTCTCAGCTCTGATCGATTCGAGTATCTTGTCGACTTTATTGTTTACATACATTGATATATTGAGCCCTGGAGCAATTCTCTGCGATGAATGCCAAAAGGCGTATAGATCTTCACTGCGACCAATATGTTCACCAAAGAGAAGTACATCAAATTTTCTTGTGCGAATAATATTGTTATAGAGTTCATTTTCGTCAAATAT
>CAZRJE010000012.1:0-3815 GCA_964600335.1 uncultured Candidatus Saccharibacteria bacterium | reverse complement strand
CCAAATACTTGTTGTATAATCTCGTTTCTGTCAATGACTAGACTCATTGCTGTCCTCGTATCGAGATCTGACAATAATTCAGATTGACTTGTATTTATAAATAGACCGAAGATCCTAGGCATAATAGACTCAACGAATTTTGTATTATCGGTTGATTTCTTTATTGTTTTTACTGATTCATTTGTAAGATCTGAAGCTGAGTCAATATTTTCATTTATAAGATCAGTGACTAGAGATTTCTCTGTATCATAAAAATGAAAATTTATCTCCGATAAATACGCCTTTTTATCATAATATTTTTCATTTCTTACCAAACGATATTCTGTAGGTATACCACCTTTGTTTATAATGGCGTTTCCATACATAAATGGACCTGTTCCTATTGGTTTTGTATTTATATTGCTAAATACAAATTCTTCATCGCTAACATTTGACCAGATGTGTTTGGGTAATATTCCAACTGTTGTAATTGTTATAAATGGGGAATATGGTTGCTTGAGTGAAAATTGAACTTCATGATCATTTATCTTTTTTACTGTTATATTTTGCCAGTCGGCTCTTTTTGGACTCTTTATGGCAGGATCTTGTATTTTTTGAATTGTAAATACAATGTCATCTGCGGTGAGTTTTGTATTGTCATGAAAGACAATATCATCTCTCAATACGAAATCATAGACTAATCCATCATCACTTACCGAGCTATTTTTTGCTAGGTCGTTTGTTATTTTGCCATTTTCATATTTTGTAAGACCAGAAAATACTAGTGCTGAAATATCCTTGTCTGCCTCCGAAGTTGCCAAGACAGGATTGATGAGTCTCGGTAGTCCGATGATTCCTTCGTCTATTGTCCCAGAATATTTTGGTATATCGATTTTAAATAGATTGAGGGCTTTATTTGCAAGAATTATTCCTGATACTATAAATAATATTGTAAATATACCAAAAACCACTTTCTCTGTTGCTGAGAATTTGTAAATATAATTTAATATATTATTTCCAAATTTGAATCGGAATTCTTTTGTATTTTTTTCGTTCAATGTATTGAAATTGGTCTATATGAGACTCAAGATAGATACGATCGCAAACAAGATAGCAATTATGATGGTTGCGACAAATAAGCCCTTTTCTAGACCTCTTCTTGTATGATGTGTAGTGCCAAAATTGTCCTGACCGCCAAAAGCTCCGCCAAGCTCAGCCCCTGTTCTTTGGAGCAAGATTGATACTATGAGTAATATTGCTAGTACTATGATGATATACTTCATGATTTATGATGCTATCATGTGTCTCTTGAATATTCAAGTAAGCGTGTATATAATCTTTTGTACTATGGGTAGGTCACACCCATGATTTGTAATATTATAAGAATAATAAATATACATATGAAAGAAAAAGATATTCTAAAGAAAGTAAGACTTCTCGGTGATAGGGTTCTTATAAGAGAAGACGAATCATTGAGTGAAAAAAAGACTTCACAGGGAATCATTATTCCTGTTACAGTCTCAAATGATAAAGGTAGTAAACAGGGCAAAGTTGTATCCGTTGGTTGTGGTCGTTATGAAGATGGTGAGAGAGTTGAGATCGCCGTAAAGGAAGGTGATTCAGTTTTATTTTCATGGGGCGATAAAGTTCGCATTGCAGATGAAGAATTGTATCTCGTGAGGGAAAGTGAGATTATTGCAGTAATAAATAAATAATATGGCAAAAAAGATTTTGTACAATGAAGAGGCTAGGAAGGCTCTCAAAAAAGGTGTTGATATAGTTGCAAATGCTGTGAAGATTACGATAGGACCAAGAGGTAAAAACGTTGTCTACGATCGAGGTTATGGTAGTCCTATGATTACAAATGATGGAGTATCTATAGCAAAAGAGATAAATCTCAAAGATAAGTTTGAAAATATGGGAGCGGAGATAGTAAAAGAGGTTGCCTCAAAGACAAATGATGGAGCGGGAGACGGTACAACTACGGCAACCGTATTGGTCCAAGCTATTATCTCTGAAGGTATGAAGCACACGACCATGGGCATGAGTGCTATGGGTATCAAATCAGGCATAGAATTGGCATCAAAAGATGTTGCGTCTTCTCTAAAAGCTATAGCCAAACCTATAAAGACAGATGAAGAGATTAGACAAGTGGCGATTATTTCTTCTGAGTCAAAAGAATTGGGAACAATCATCGCTGACACTATAAAGAAAGTGGGTAAGGATGGTGTAGTCACAGTTGAAGAATCAAAGTCTACAGGTCTCGAATCTGAAATTGTTGAAGGTATAGAGTTTGATAAAGGCTATATATCGCCATACATGATCACAAATACAGAGAGAATGGAAGCAGAGTTTAATGACCCTTCTATCCTTCTTACTGATAAAAAAATATCTAGTATCAAAGATATTTTACCTTTACTCGAACAACTAGCCCATTCTGGTAAAAGAGATTTGGTCATAATCGCTGATGATGTTGACGGTGAAGCACTGGCTACGTTTGTAGTGAATAAATTAAAAGGTACATTTAATGTCTTGGCTATAAAATCCCCAGGATTTGGTGATAAGAAAAAAGACATGCTTCAGGATATTGCGGTGACTATAGGAGCAACTGTCATATCAGAAGAAGTTGGTATCAAATTTGAAAATGCAACTTTGAGCATGTTGGGTAAAGCAAGAAAGGTGATCGCCAAGAAAGATTCGACCGTAATAGTCGGCGGTAAAGGTAAGAAAGCAGATATTGAAGAGAGAATAAATCAGATCAAAGCAACTAGAGCAAATACTGAAGCTAAATATGATATTGAGAAGCTTGACGAAAGAATCGCAAAGCTATCAGGTGGAGTAGCAGTCATTCGCGTCGGTGCTGCCACTGAAACTGAAATGAAATATTTGAAACTCAAGATCGAAGACGCCGTGAATGCTACAAAGGCTGCAATTGAAGAGGGTATAGTGGCAGGAGGAGGCGTCGCTCTAGTACGAGTCGCTATGGAAGTCGAAAAACTTTTGGCAAATAAAAAGAACATAAGTAAAGAAGCTGAACTTGGTTATAGAATTGTCATCAAAGCTCTCGAAGCACCAGCAAAACAGATTGCAATCAACGCTGACAAAGAGGACGGTGCTGTCATTGTAGACAAAATTAAATCTGGCAAACCTGGAACTGGTTATGATGCTCTCAAAGATGAAATGGTTGCAGATATGATAGCTTCTGGTATCGTCGACCCTGTCAAAGTCACTCGTCTCGGTGTAGAAAATGCTTGTTCTGCTGCATCTATACTATTGACTACTGAAGTTGCTATTGCCGATGAAATAGAATCAGAAAAGCCTGAAGTCAGTCCACATGGTGCAGGTATGGATTACTAAATTTACATTGAGCGTCAAATATGTTACATTTGGCTTAATCGAATAAATTTCGACTTTATCATTAACTATCAAAATATGAAGAAAACTACTATTACAGTTGTTGTTTTAGCAATCGTTATAATCTTGGCTATTGTATTGTTTGGTTCAAAGAGTACTACAAATACTTCAAATGTAGCAAACAATACTGAGACTTCAACTCAGTCTGTGCCAGTGAGTGAGACTGTCAAAGTTTCAGGCAAATTGACTGAATATAAAAATTCAGAATTAGGTTTTGCTGTTCAATATCCTAGTTCATGGTCAAAAGGTGAATCTGCTTCCGGTGTAAACTTTGTTGTTCCTATAGACAAAGATACTGTCACAACCATGGCAAAACTCGAAGTTGATATATCTACATTCTCAGGAAAGTGTGCATTTCCTCCTGTTACAACAGTCAAAGAAAGAAAGACTGTGACTTTGGGAGACAAATCATTTAGTATGAT
>CAZRJE010000011.1:0-17814 GCA_964600335.1 uncultured Candidatus Saccharibacteria bacterium | reverse complement strand
GACACGATTCTAATGCTATTGTAACAGGATTAAGTGCGAGCGTCAATATTATGTATCAAATACATACTTCATTAGGTTTCATTATGTCTTCAAAAAATATCGGGGAATCTGATAAATTATTGTCAGTATTTACAAGAGAAAACGGTCTTATAAATATTTTAGCTCATGGTGTGAGATATGACAAATCAAAACTTAGATATCATTGCCAAGAATTAACTTTTTCTAGTTTATCCTTTGTGAAAGGAAGAGAATTTTATAAACTCACCGGAGCCGAGTCGATTTTTGATGGTTATCATAATAATGATGAAAGACAAAAAATATTGAGCAAAATTACTAAAATTATAAAGAGACTAGTACATGGCGAATTGCCATTGAGTCGAATCTTTGATGATCTATATTCGATCATGGATATGAATGTTGATATTTTGAAGAGTGAAAGTGAAATCTTTGAAAGTGTCATTGTGTTTCGTATTCTTTACGATCTCGGATATATAAAAGTAAACAATGACCATGTTGATATTGTTAAAATGCTTCTTTGTGAGGAAAATATTTTGAAATATCAAGATAAGAGAAGAGAAATAAATAAGTTTATAAATCAAGCCCTCAAAGATTCCCAGTTGTAGTATAATATTGCTATGAGTGAAAAGAACATTGATGAATTACAAAAATCTCTATATTCGAGAAATACTCCAGATATTCGTACTAGGAGAAAATTGCGCTTTGGAAATAAGACTTATGATGTGAACAATGATTGGAAACATGAAAATCTTGATGAAGAAGAAACAAAGTTAAACGATCATTATGAAGATAAGAGATGGTCTTTTGCGACTAAATTTTTGATTTTTTCTGCAATCTTTTGTGCCATTGCTGTCGGTATTGGTGCTTTTATTTTTTCAAAAGGAAGCAATTTCATATCTGCAGACAATATCGATATTATCGTTGAAGGTCCAGTATCTGTGCCCGGAGGTATGCCGGTTGATTTTAATATAAAGGTTAAAAATAAAAATTCTGTAGATCTCGAACTTGTAGATTTGACTATCGAATATCCTTCAGGAACAACAGATTCAGTGGATCTTACAAAAGAACTCGATAGTACTAGAGAGATGCTCGGTGATGTAAAAGCGGGGGATACAATAGAGAAGAAAGTTAAAGCAACAATATTTGGAGAAGAGAATTCTGAGAAAAAGATAAATGTTAAGGTCACTTATAATATAAAAAATTCTAATTCTCAATTTGCAAAGGAAACGACATATAGCTTGCTTATAAATTCATCGCCAATATCTCTGAGTACAAATTCTTTTGGAGAGGTGACATCGGGCCAAGAGTTTGATCTTAAGATCGATATATCTTCAAATTCAAATAATGTCCTTAAAAATCTTATAGCCACTGTATCATATCCATTTGGCTTTACTTATTTGAGTTCAAATATAAATCCATTGCCAGATAAAATGACTTGGAAATTGGGGGATTTACCACCACAATCAAAGAGGCAGATAGTCATTCATGGCAAAGTCACAGGTTCAGACAAAGATGAAAGAGTCTTCAATATTCGAGTCGGTTCTCAAGGATCTCAGAATCAAAATATTATTGGCACCGAATTTGCTAGCACCCAGACGAAGTTGTCCATCAGTAAGCCCTTCATGGATATAAAGATCGCAATAGATCAAAATCAAAATAGTCAATATGGCGTCGGTGCTTTCAATAGGACGAAGAATGTAGAGATTTCTTGGGCGAATAATCTTCCAACGGCGATTAACAATGCAAATATTATCGTAAAACTCGATGGTAATGCTTATGATAAATCATCTGTAGTGCCTGATGTTGGGTATTATAGATCTCTCACAAATGAGATCATCTGGGATACAAAGACAAATCCAGAATTTCTTTCTATTGGTTCTGGGGAAGAGGGTAAGATAAAGTTTAGTATTACCCCAACGGACTTTTCTAATCAGAGTAGATTGGTCACAAATCCCAAGATTGTTGTAACGGTGAGTGCATTTGGAAATAGAACTCAAGAATCAAATGTTCCAACATCACTAGTCTCAGCAGTTACAAAAGAGATTAGAGTTTCTGCAATACCAAATCTCACAGGTAGGGTATTGAGAGATGTTGGTCCATTTGCAAATACTGGTCCTATACCTCCGCGCGCGGAAAAGATAACGACATATACTATACTTTGGTCTGTAGATAGTACAAACAATTCACTGAGCAATGTAACTGTGAGTTCTACACTTCCTCCTTATGTAAAATGGTTAAACAAAGTTTCTCCTGACAATGAAGATATCCAATACAGTTCGACAACGGGAGCACTACAATGGAATGTAGGTAGTGTGAGCGCATTTTCACAGGCTTCCCAACGTACGAGACAAGTTGCATTTCAAATCGCTTTCGAACCTTCTGTGACCCAAGTTGGCAATAGTCAAATACTTCTCGATGATTCTATCATGAACGGTGTAGATGATTTTACCGGTGAAAATCTATCAAGCAAAATTAATTTCTTAACTACAGTATTTAATACAGACCCATCTTACAAAGATACTATGGGAGCTGTTGAGCCGTAGTTTTGTGGGTGCGTGAGGATTCATTGAGATATATTGACTATATTTGATTATTGAGTTTGTTTGAAGTTGGAAGTCAAAAATAAAAACAAAGGTGAATCATGGAATATCTTCTTAACTTGTGGAATCGATTGCTTCGATTGTTTCCCGAGCTTCAATCACCGCTTTATCTCAAAGCGTTTCTCAAATGGCTCACAACTGAGGGTCGCGAATATGTGACCCAATTCATACAGAATCTCAAGATCGGCTTTTCACGTCATCTCAGTGATTACGTGATTAGTCATTTGGGTGAGATAGTCCTTGAAGTTCAAGGTCATAACTATGTGCCAACATTTACGACTCGGTTGAGACAATTCAATTTTCAAGATCCTGATCAAGAAAGATTGTTTGGTGAGTTTGTTGGCAATAGTCAGACTGTATTCTCTACAAGAGACCTGTCTCTGTATCCGGTTATTGCTCCAATGACCGTGGAATATATGAGGCTTGTGAAAATGGATTCGCTCGTCTGCACTCCGTGTGAGCTCATGGTTGCACTCAATGATATTTATGCATTGCGTTTACGCAAAAAACCCGAAGAACTTTCTCAGTTTCAACTCATCTGTTTCTTTTCTCTGCGCCCAAGTGAAGCAAAGGAAGATGATGTTCCAATGCTTCTGATTCATTTTCCTGTGGGAGAGTTAGATTTTTGGAGTGAGTTTTTGGGAGGTAAGCCTGTACCCAGTCCCGAAACTTCGATTATTGAAGGGGTGCACGTGATTTGCCCTGTAAATCGTTGATGTGAGCGCGGACTGCTTTGAGCAGTCCGCGCTTTTCTTATAATAAACATACTTAGTTTTAGCTAGTTTGTACTCTTATAGGAAAAGTTGTACGTGATTAAATATTATAAATTTGCATTTTAACCGCCAAATCAATCTCGACTAAATCATGATTTTCTATTAGAATACAGCCATGACAAACAATAAAATGGAATTGATCATATCTCTAGCGAAGAGAAGGGGTTTTATATTTCAGGGTTCAGAAATCTACGGCGGACTAGCTGGAACATGGGATTATGGTCATTATGGAGTTTTACTCAAAGAAAATGTAAAGAAAATGTGGTGGCAGAGATTTGTAAATAATCGTGAGGATATATATGGAGTCGATGCTTCTATTCTCATGAATAAACAAGTATGGCATGCTACAGGACATGCTACAAACTTTTCGGATCCACTCATAGAGTGTAAGAAGTGTAAAAGAAGATTTAGATCTGATCATATATCTGATAAGAAAAAATGCCCAGAATGTGGCGGTGAACTGGGGGAAGAGAAACAATTCAACATGATGTTTAAGACTAATGTCGGTGTGATTCAAGATGAAAATTCAATTTCATATCTAAGGCCAGAGACGGCACAGGGAATGTTTGTAAATTTCAAAAATATTATCGATTCGTTTCATCCAAAATTGCCTTTTGGAATGGCTCAAATAGGTAAAGCGTTTAGAAATGAAATCGCTCCAAGGGATTTTCTCTTTAGAATTCGCGAATTTGAACAGATGGAAATAGAATATTTTGTAAAACCAGACAAATGGCAAGAATCTTTTGAAGAGATGAGGGTAGAAATGAATAAATGGATAGATGATATCGGTTTGGATCGAAAAAAGATCACTGAACATGAAATAGGACAAGAAGATCGAGCCTTTTATTCACAGAGAACAATTGATTTTGAGTATGATTATCCTTTTGGAGAGAAAAAAGAATTGTATGGACTCGCATACCGAACAGACTACGATCTCTCAAATCATTCAAGGCTTTCTTCTGTGCCACTTGAATATATGGACGAAGAAACAAAAACAAAGATAGTACCTCATTGTATAGAACCATCTTTTGGTCTTGATAGGACAATACTCGCTATACTATCTGATAGTTATTGTGAAGATGAAATGAATGGAGAAAAAAGAGTGTTTATGAAGTTTAATTTTGATGTTGCCCCCGTCAAAGTCGCTGTTTTTCCACTTCTTAAAAACAAGCAAGAACTTGTAGCTAGGGCTCGTGAAATATATAAAGATTTAAAATCAAAGATTCAAAATGTTGAATTTGATGATAATGGAAATATAGGTAAGAGATATAGGAGACAAGATGAAATCGGTACACCTTTTTGCATCACGGTAGACTTTGAAACCCTAGAAAACAATGATGTCACGGTAAGAGATAGAGATACGGGAAAACAGGAAAGAGTCAAAATCGATTCACTATTAGATAAATTTACAAAAAGATAAAATGAAAATTAGAAAGATCGCCCATTGTTGTCTTTTGATTGAGACAAGTGGAATCAAGATACTCACTGATCCAGGAATATATAGCTTAGAAAGCCACGATACTATTTCTCATGTAGATATGATTTTGATCACACATGAGCATGAAGATCATTTCCATATAAATTCAGTAAAAGCACTGTCGAAAAAGATTCCAAATGTCAAAATAATATCAAATGATGCTGTCGGTGAAATATTAGCTCAACAAGGCGTGGCACATCATATGATGCTTGATTCACAACAATTTGATTATCAAGGTATTAGTATCAAAGCAAAGGGAAAATTGCATGCAAGAATTCATAGTTCTATAAATCAAATATCAAATGTCGGTTTTATTATAAAAGGTGATAAGACCGTGTTTATTCCGGGAGATGCATTTACTCTTCCTTTGGAACACATAGATATCTTGGCTTTACCTGTCGCTGGTCCTTGGATGAAATTGGAAGAAGCAATAGATTATGCAATCGAAGCAAATCCAAAAATTGCATTTCCAATACACGATTCTCTAAGGATCGCTTCTCAGCACAATATACCAAAACAAGTTCTTTCAATGAAAGGCATAGAATTTATCTCTCTTAAAGAAAATGAAAGTATTGAGATATAGCGAGTTGTGCAAAGTAAAAATATAATATGAAAATAAATAAAAAAATTCTAAAAAATGGAGTGACTTTGATCACTGTCCCTCTCAAAGATAATCCTTCAGCTACAGTATTAGTTATGGTAGAGACTGGATCAGAATACGAAACTCGAGAGACGAGTGGCGTCTCTCATTTCTTGGAACATATGGTATTTAAGGGTACAAAGAAGAGACCAAACAATATGGCAATTTCCAAAGAATTAGATTCACTCGGAGCTCATTACAATGCATTTACTGGCAGAGAATATACTGGTTATTATGCCAAAGCATCGAAAAAACACATAAAAAAGATCATAGAGATAGTTTCCGATATGTATATGAATCCAATATTTGATGAAAAAGAAATTGAGAAAGAAAAAGGAGTTATCATAGAAGAACTTCGATTGAATAGGGACTTACCTCAGAGAAATGTTTATGATTTAAACTGTGAATTGTTGTACGGCGATCAGCCAGCTGGATGGAAAATCGTAGGAAGAGAAGAGACCATAAAGAGTTTTACTCGAGAACAAATAATAAATTATAGGAAAGATCATTATGTAGCTCGTTCTACAGTGGTCATTGTCACAGGAGATATAAATTTAAAACAAGTTGAGAAAGATATAGAGAAAGCATTTCAAAAATTATCTTTGGCTCCAAAGAAAAATAAAGAAAAAGTCGTTGAAAATCAGATTGCTCCGGCGATAAAAATCGAAAATAAAAAGACTGATCAGACCCATATCATAATATCTTTTAGATCTATGAATGTGAATGATGAGAGAATGAGCACACTAAATGTGCTTACAAATATTTTGAGCGGCGGTATGAGCTCTCGATTATTTTCGAAAATGCGCGATAGATTGGGTATTTGTTATTATATAAATGCTTATCATGATAGTTATACAGATCATGGCACACTCAATATTAGTGCGGGAGTAGATAGTAAACGTACCAAAGAAGCCGTACAAGGTATTTTGGAAGAATGTACAAGATTGAAAGATGAATTGATAACAAGATCTGAACTTCGAAAAGTAAAAGATCATATGATAGGTAATATGGCTCTCAGTCTTGAGACTTCTGATGCAGTCGCAGATTTTGTTGGTGATCAACAGATTTTCGAGCATAGAGTGCGAAAGCCAGAAGAATTGATAAAGAAAATTGAGATGGTGAAAGATAAAGATATACAGGCTTTAGCAAAGGAGATATTTGCAAATGAAAAGCTTAACTTTTGTGCAGTTGGTACGGTCGATGAATCTGTAGTCCGCTCTATTTTATCCGTCTAACAGTCTCTCTATAGTACAAATAGGTATCATAATATATACTTATATCATGCATGAAAAACACAATATAAGTATAAGTTTGGGAACTATTATAAAATTTTTTCTGGTCGCAATTCTCATAGGTCTTCTTTATTATCTATCGGATGTATTACTCGTTGTTATTGCCGCTGTAGTCATAGCCTCGACGGTTGAACCTGTGGTACGGAGACTCAGAAATAGATTCAAGTTTCATCGAGTATTATCAGTCATATTGATCTATCTCTTTGTGATCGCAATAATAGCCGCATTGTTTGTATTTGTTTTGCCTGTAGTCGTAACTGATGCAACAGAATTTTTGGCAAATCTACCAAATACAATATCATTTAACACTCTATGGGATCCTATTCAAAATATAGGTCACATCATGGAGCCTGTCTCAAATCAATTGTCACATAGCACCTTGTCCTTGGCTGATTTTATGAATGGTATAAAGACAACATTGACTGGTGCGAGTGGTGGAGCTTTCAAATTGGCCTCAACAATATTTGGAGGTGCTATGAGTCTTATTCTGATCATTGTCTTATCATTTTATCTTGCAGTCCAAGAAGATGGAGTCGGAAATTTTCTGCGAATAATCACGCCTGTTCGTCACCACGAATATATCACAGGTCTATGGAAGAGATCTCAGAGAAAAATAGGTTTTTGGTTGCAAGGGCAAATACTTCTCGGGCTAATAATGGCAGTATTGGTCTATTGTGTACTAACTATCGTTCAAGTAAAGTTTGCACTTATTTTGGCAATATTCGCAGGATTACTTGAGATTATTCCTGTCTTTGGACCTATCATATCTGCTGTTCCTGCAATATTGATCGGTTTTGCCGATGGAGGAGTCAGTAAAGGAGTATTACTTATTGTTCTCTATATAGTCATAAATCAGTTTGAAAATCACATATTTTATCCTTTAGTTACAAAAAAAGTCGTCGGTATTTCTCCGATCATAGTCATCCTTGCTTTAGTCATAGGAGCAAAATTGGCAGGAATACTAGGAGCAATATTGGCAGTACCATTGTCAGCTGCACTCATGGAATATGTCGATGATGTGGAAAAAAGAAAAAAAGGTGAGGGAATCAATCTTTGGAGTGGTAAACCGTCCCCGTGATAGCAGTCAAAGTTTAAATGTGTTAATTTAATACCATGAGAAGTAAACCGTTTTATATTACAACAACTCTACCTTATGTAAACTCCGAACCTCATATTGGTTTCGCTCTCGAGATTATTCGAGCGGATGTCGTAGCTCGAATCAAGAAAATCCAAGGTTTCGATGTATTTTTTAATACTGGCACAGATGAACATGGAATAAAAATATATAAAAAAGCCCAAGAAAATAATGAAGATGCCCAAAAATACGTCGATAGAGTTTCTGAGTATTTTCGAAATCTGCTCAAAGAAGATGGTTTGAATATCTCAAAGGATATACATTTTATTCGCACAACAGACGATTATCATAAAGATTCCGCAAAAGCTTTTTGGATCAAAGTAAGAGAAAATGGATATATTTATAAAAAGAATTATAAAATAAAATATTGCATAGGCTGTGAATTAGAAAAAACTGATTCTGAGCTCGTTGACGGCAAATGTCCTTTGCATCCTCTACAAGAATTAGAATTGATTGAAGAAGAAAATTATTTTTTCAAATTCAGTGCTTTTCAAGAGAAACTCCTAAATCTATATCGTGATAAAGAGGATCTTGTTATTCCTGATTCTAGGTATAAAGAAATAAAATCATTTGTAGAAAAAGGCTTAGAAGACTTTAGTATATCGAGATTAAAAGAAAAGATGCCTTGGGGAGTAGAAGTTCCAGATGATGATAAGCATGTCATGTATGTATGGTTTGATGCTCTCGCAAATTATATTTCAGCAATTGGGTGGCCACACGATATGGAAAACTTCAATAAATGGTGGAATGAGACAGGGGGAGTCGTCCAATATTGTGGTAAAGATAATTTGAGACAACAATCCGCTATGTGGCAAGCAATGCTCATGGCAGCAGGCCTCAATCCTTCGAAAAATATCATTATAGACGGTTTTATCACCGGTGAAGGAGGTATAAAGATGTCAAAATCTCTAGGAAATACTGTAAGTCCGTTTGATATGGTGCGTGAATACGGCACTGATGCTTTGAGATACTTTGTAATTAGAGAACTGCATTCATTTGAAGATGGGCCCTTTACTCAACAAATGTTTAAAGATGCTTACAATGCAAATCTTGCAAATGGCCTCGGTAATCTGGTAAATCGTGTCTTGAAAATGTCAGAAAAATATCTTGGAGAAGAAAAAATAGACGAAACGGTTTTCATGAATACCAAGAATGATTTTAAGGATAAAGTATTTGATATAGTAGTTCAGACTTTTGATATGAGACAAGCTACAAATCTTATCTGGGAGAAGATTCAAAAGATGGATCAAGATATCCAACAGAAGAAACCTTTTGAAGTCGCAAAAACAGATATGGAAAAAGCAAAATCTATCGTAAGAGATTTGATTCAAGAATTAATCGTGATTACTGATACTATCGAACCGTTTTTGCCGCAGACATACTCACTCATTAAAACAAGTATTTTGGCAAATAAAATGCCAGAGAAACCACTATTCTTGAGAAAAGATTAATCGTATGGAAAAGGAAAATTTCAAATATTTCGATATTCATGGACATATAAATTTCCCAGAATATGATAATGATCGAGATGAAGTCATAAAAAGGGCAAAAGAGAACAGTGTTTTTATGTTGACTATCGGTACTGATATAGAGAGCTCACGCAAAGCTCTAGATCTATCGTATAAATATAAAAACATAGGTGCGTGCATAGGATATCATCCTGCAAATCAAGATGAAATATTTGATATGGATACCTATCTTGAAATGGTAAAAGATAAAAATGTGCTAGCGATAGGTGAAGTTGGTCTGGATTTCTTTCATAAAGGTGAGGATACACGAAAAGTTCAGGAGGATTATTTTGTACAGCAGATTCATATGGCAAATCAGATCAATAAGCCACTTATGTTGCATGTTCGAAATGGTAAAGGAATCAATTCATATCAGGAATCTTTAAAGATATTGAGAGATGAAGCAAGAGTACCATTTAACTATCATTTTTTTGCTGGAAGTATCGAGGATTTAAAAGATATATTGGATATGGGCGGAACAGTATCATTTACAGGGGTGATAACCTTTACACATGATTATGACAAACTTATTTCATATGTTCCGAAAGATAGAATAATGAGTGAGACAGATTGCCCGTATGTATCTCCGGTGCCATACAGAGGCAAGAGAAATGAACCAGTCTTTGTAATAGAGGTTGTCAAAGCCATTTCCAATGTTTGGGGTATAGATTTGGGTCAAACAGCAGATATTTTGGCTTTGAATGCTAGAAAATGGTTGGGAGGTGTGAACTTCTAGGTTGGTCCTGGAGGTTGACCCTAGAGGTTGGTCCTAGAATTGATCAGAGGTCGCACCTCGGAGGTGTGGCCTCCGAATGGCTTTATCAAGAATTTATTCACATTTTATATGGATTTTATCGGTGAATGATAATATTCTTTTAATTGAACCTTTACAACGATACTCATTGCTATTTATATATTCTTGTGCTATATTTTGTTCATTACAAAAATAATAGTCAGTCCCGTGAGAACGGGTCTCGTGCAAATCCTTCGATCCAAGCGAGATACTGGCAAAAATATGCAAGAAGAAAAGAAAGACAATAAAGTCTATGAGATAAGTTATCTCATAAGTTCGAATGTACCAGAAGAAAAGGTCTCTATTGAAGCCGATCAATTGAGGCAGATCGCAACAGGTGCGAGTGTATCGATCATCGCAGAAGAAGCTCCAAAGAGAACAGAGCTTGCTTATACGATCAGAAAGAAGACAGGACAGGGAAATTATGAAAATCATAATTTCGCTTATTTCGGCTGGGTAAAGTTTGAAGCGAATCCTAGCGATATTCAAAATATCAAAAAGAAGATAGAAAATATCCCTTCTGTTTTGAGAATGATGGCTATCACTACAATTCGTGAAAATACTTATCTCGGTAAAAGAGCGACAGCGGGTCTCACAAGAAATATCGTTCTTGATGAAAAGAGCGAAGATAAAGTAGAGATAAAGGATGCGGTAGCCCCTGTATCTCAAGAGGAGATGGACAAGAGTATCGATGAAATGGTGAAAGAGGCATAGTTATAAATATATACACATTTAGTGTAGTAAAAAACAAAGTTATGTATCTCAACAAAGTCATGATCATCGGAAATTTGACCCGAGATCCGGAGCTCAAAGCTCTTCCATCAGGCAGTAAAGTGGTAAATATGGGCGTCGCAACAAATAGATATTTTAAAAACAAAGAAGGAAGTAGAGAAGAACAGGTAGAGTATCACAATGTAGTAGCATTCGCGAGATTGGCAGAATTGTGTGCTCAATATCTCAAAAAAGGTAATCAAGTATATATCGAAGGTCGTCTTCAGACTAGAACATGGGAGAGTGATGGTTCAAAAAAGTATAAGACCGAGATTATCGCTGATACTATCCAATTTGGAAATAAGACAAATGGTAGTTCATCAAGTTCTTCAGTAGCACCAAGCAAATCAAAGAGCGATGCTCCTGATTCTGGAGAACAAATAGATTATCCTCAAGAAGAGATAAAGGCCGAAGATATTCCATTCTAATTAATCAATAAAATCATATGAAAAAACAGTGTTATTTCACACAACATAATATAAGACATGTAGATTACAAAGATACCGAGATTCTAAAAAAGTTTATGAATGCTCACGGTAGAATAATAGCAAAAAAGAGATCTGGTATAGCATCAAAATATCAAAGACAATTGTCTACAGCTATCAAGAGAGCAAGATTTATGGGTCTGTTGCCTTATGTAGCAAAATAATTTTGTCTCATAACAATAGAAAAAGTGACCATCAAATGGTCGCTTTTTCTATTGTAGTTATGTTCGCATTTACTATGTCAAATATTTACCACATATCAAATTTGCTCGTAACTGAGCTCATATGACTCAAGTCACTCAAGGTATTGGATATTTGTATAATAGTTTTACTTACCGACTCTTTCTCTATATTCTCCTGTCTCAGTATTTATCTTTATGATTTCACCTTCATTGATAAAGAGTGGGGCATTTATGGTTGCACCTGTTTCAAGTTTTACAATCTTATTTCCTCCAGTCGCCGTATCACCCTTTATACCAGGAGGAGCTTCTACCACTTTTAATTCTACAGTTATGGGGAATCTAAATCCGATCGGAGTATCTCTAAACAAAAGTTGAGTCAAAATAGTATTTGGCTTTATAAAGCGTTTTTGCTCTCCGATCTCCTCATCTTTTATCATAAATCTCTTTGAAGGATCGTTCGGAGAAGTAAACCACCATTCACCTCGATTGTTATAAAGATATTTCACCTCTTTTGTTTCAATTTCTGCTTCTTCTATTTTTTCAGATTGGTGAAAAGAATATTCTGTGACTTTGCCCGTCATGAGGTTCTTCAGTTTAGTCGCATTTACAGGCTTTCTCTGTTGCTTGCGAAATACATGCGATGAAATGACCTCGTATGGTTGTCCTTCCAAAACAATATATTTTCTTTCCGTTATTTCGTTGTATTCAAGTAATGACATTGTTAATTTGTTTTAGGATAATAGTAAATTTTGCTTTTTTTAGCAAGAGTCGTGTAGACGAGGGGATTATTCTGCTTCATTAAACTTTGCTCGGACTTTTGTCAGAATATCATTTGCTACTGTTTGGTTTTCTCTCAAAAATTGGCGAGTTGCGTCATAACCGCGACCTATTCTTTCTTCGCCGTACACATATGATGTTCCGACTTTGCTTATGATACCCATTTTTTCTCCAAGAGCAATGATTTCACCCTCTTTTGATATGCCTTCATTGTACATGAGATCAAATTCGGTTTGCTTGAATGGTGCTGCAACTTTGTTTTTTACGACTTTTACTCTGACTCTACCGCCCATGATTTCTTCACCTTTTTTGATTTGGGCTATGCGTCTTATATCGAGTCTAACCGAAGAATAAAACTTCAAAGCTTTTCCTCCAGGAGTTGTCTCAGGATTGCCAAACATGACTCCGATTTGCATACGAATCTGGTTTATGAATATTACAACCGTCTTTGATTTTGCTACGATCGCTGTCAATTTTCTTAGGGCTTGTGACATGAGTCTCGCTTGTGTTCCTATATGAGTAGCACCCATATCTCCCTCAATTTCTGCTTTTGGTGTTAGCGCTGCGACAGAGTCTATGACTACAACGTCCATTTTTCCTGTTCTGATGAGACTATCTACTATCTCGAGAGCTTGTTCTCCCGTATCAGGTTGAGATATGAGTAGTTCGTCTATCTTTACCCCAATTTTCTTTGAATATTCAGGATCCATTGCATGTTCGGCGTCGATATAAGCACATATACCTCCCATCTTTTGTGCTTCAGCTACTACATGTAGAGCAAGTGTTGTTTTACCAGAAGATTCTGGTCCAAATATTTCTACGACTCGACCTCTCGGTAATCCTCCTATTCCGAGCGCCCAATCCAAGCCGATAGAACCGGAGGGAATAGCATTTATATTTACTTTTGGCTTTTCTCCCAAACTCATGATCGATTCTTCGCCAAACTTATTTCGAATCGATTCGATAGCACCCTTTATTCCTGATAGGGAGCTAGTCTTTTCTTCCTTTGGCTCGTTTTCTTCCAAGCCATGTATGATTTCTTTTTTATTCTTTTTTACTGGCATATATTTTCGGTGAATGATAATACAGATCAATCATATCATGCGAAAATTTAGAGTCCCAGTATACGAATATGTTTTTTTGTTTCGCGGTTGAATCTATCTTTTCCTGTTAGGGTGATATAGTTTATTCCGTTCATGAGAGCTATTGTCTCTGCAAAGCTGCCATCTTCATTCATGAGAATAGGGAAATCATTTATCCTAATCTCATTTATTCTAAAAGCAGAGCCAGTGATATTTATGGTCGGTGAAGTGGTCGACAGATCATTTTTGGGAGTATTTATGATTATTTTGGGCCCCCTTATGTATTCATATGATCTAGAAAAGGCGTATATGACAATCATTCCGCAAATCAGTAAAAATAATCCTAGTTTTATTATTTTCTTTATATCTAATCTGTCTATCATGATAACAATGTATCAGATATGACTGTTTAATCAATGTATCTAAATCTCGCTAGGCTCATCTATGGTTGGTGCATCTTCTGACTTTGGTATCAGGAGTTCTCTAGGTTTTGATCCATTTGCTGGTCCCAAGACTTTTCTTTCTTCGAGCAAATCGATTAGTTTCGCCGCTCTCGAATATCCTATACCTAATTTTCTCTGTAAATATGATGTTGATCCTTTACCAAAAGTGACTACATGTTGTTTTGCTGCTTCGTACAATTCATCTTCATTTGAATCAGGATCATCACTTTGAGACAATCCGATATTTGGGAAACCTCCCATGCTTACGGTTGTATTTTGATTTTCATTTGAATCAAGATTGATAATATCAAATATTTGATCTTTGTATTCATTTGCTAGATATTTTACAACGTCTTTGACTTCGGTCTCCGAAATAAATGCTGATTGGAGTCTCACTGGTTTTGCCATTTCCGCTCCGAGATAAAGCATATCTCCTGCACCGAGAAGTTTTTCTGCGCCCATTTGATCGAGTATGGTCCTCGAGTCAACTTGTGATGCTACCTGTAGAGCTACCCTCGTTGGCACGTTTGCTTTGATGAGTCCTGTGATGACATTTACACTTGGTCTTTGCGTCGAAAGTATGAGATGTATACCTACAGCACGACTCATCTGTGCAAGTTTTACTACAGCAGCCTCCAATTCTCTCGGATAAGATTGCATGATATCTGCAAGTTCATCTATGACTATGACGAGATATGGCATTGATTCTGGAAGCACAGGGGATTCATCCTTTTTATCTGCTTTGAGAATTGCTGGAGCTAAGACATTTCTATGATACGATTCGATATCTCGCACAGAATTTTTTTCAAGAACGTCATACCTCCTTTGCATTTCTTTTCCGGCCCATCTGAGCGCCATGATAGCTTTCTTTGGATCAGTAATGACGGGATATTGTAGGTGAGGTATTTTGTTGTATAGAGTGAGTTCCACTCTCTTTGGGTCAATCATGATAAATTTCATATTTTCGGGAGAATTTCTGTATAGTAGAGACGTGATGATTGTATGAATTGTGACTGATTTTCCAGAACCAGTCGCTCCAGCTATGAGCATATGGGGCGCTTTGGCCAAATTTGAAAAGTGACTTCTGCCTGTAATATCTTTGCCCAGTGATACTAATAGTGGTTTTTCTGATTCTTGGAAATCAGAAGATGACAAAAGACTCGCGAGACCTACTGTTGTCTTTGCGACGTTTGGAACTTCTATTCCTACGAGGGATTTTCCAGGAATAGGTGCTTCTATACGTATAGGATGTGCAGCCAATGCTAGAGCAAGATCATTGTTGAGGCCCACTATTTTTGAAAGTTTTACACCTTGAGCTGGTTTGAGAGCATATCTTGTGACCGACGGTCCTGTAGATATTTCATCCATTTCAACTTCGATATTAAAATTGAGAAGTGTTCGCTTTATGATATTGGCATTGGCCTTTATATCACCCGTCTCGGGTTTACCACGATCCTTTTCAAGTAAGGAGAGGGGTGGGGGATTGTATTTTTTCAATGAAGCAAAGGTTGTGCCAGGTACAAAATCAAATGCTTCATCATCGGTGTTTTTATTTTGTTTTGACTTTGATTTATCTTCGGGCTTCTTTATTTCATTTCCTACAGATTCTTTTTTGACTTCATTTATAGCTTTTTCAATCTTAGCATTTTCATCTTCATTGGTTTTGGTATCGCTCGTATCTTTCTTGGAGAATCTCTTCCAAAACATGAGTGATTCGACCGTAAAATGAGTTTCCAAAATAATCATAAGAGAAGCAACGATGAGGGCTATGAGAACAGCGAGTGAACCCCAAACGTCTATCAGTTTGAGTATTGGATAGTCGATCCATTTGCCGATTATTCCTCCAGCGTTCGTTTTTGCGATGTTTATTATTCCGAGTCCAGAAACAAAGAAAATGAGGGATCCTATGAGCCTTGTTTTCTTGAACGTATCTTCAATGCCTTTGAGAAATGAATAAGCGAGTAATATGAGAGTTACAGGTATGAGATAATAGCCAATTCCAAAAAGCTTTGTAAGCCAAGCAAAAGTGTGATACCCGAGAGCGCCCGCAGCATCAAATGAAGCTAAGATAAATAATATAGCGAGAACAAAACAACCTATAGCTATAATTGCTTGAAGTGTTTCATTTTTAATATTCCTCTTAAAATCATTTTCAATCTTTTTTGACATTTGTGTATATATTCTATCGCACTATGTGGATAAAGTTAAATTTTCTTGACGATATGTCCATAAAAGATATAATGGACTCCAAGAGACACGTGTCTCATATCAGTAAAAGTCATATAATGGACAATAAAGATAAAGACAAAAAGGACAAGGACAGTGGTCAAGGACATGAATTTAAGTGGAGGTCACTCGGCTTTTTTTCTGCAGAAGACTATCTAATATATATATTCAAAAAGACAGAGAAGATTACCGCCGCCCTTTATCTCGTATCAGGACTTCTAAAGGACGATGAACCACTCAAATGGCAACTAAGAGACAGAGGTATGGATTTGGTTACTTCGTCTTTTTCTATATCTAGTTCCATTCCTCAAGACAGAAGTGTAGTTATCCAGTCGATATTCACATCTGCTTTGGAAACGATATCACTACTCAATGTTGCTAAAGTATCAAATCTCATTTCTGAAATGAATTATTCTATTTTGGTCAAAGAAATAGACAATGTAATCTCGTTATTACGAGATAGGCTTGCAGAAAGCGCTCAAAATGCAGGATATGTCTTGTCTGAATCATTTTTTAAGACCGGAGAAATGTATTCATCTTCATTTAAGTCTGAATTTGGTCTTTCGAGGAAATCAAAAAATGATCATGCTTTTAGTCAGAATGCTTCTAATTCTGACGGAGTGTCTAATTCAAATCCGTCTATAAATAGAACAAATCGAACCGACAGAATTATTGCAGTTCTAAAAGAAAGGAACAGTGCCACCATAAAGGATGTGTCTTTGATTGTTACTGATTGCAGTGAAAAGACTATTCAAAGAGAATTGATAGAACTCATGAATAAAGGTTTGGTAAAGAGAGATGGGGAGAGACGTTGGAGCAGATATTCGCTCATTGATATTCAAAAATAAACAAAAAACGTCATCCAAGGGAAATTCGTTGACTCTAGGGGTCAAATAGTGTAATATGTGCTAGTTAATTCAGGCTTTATCCACAATACCGTTTTGTTGTTATTGGCCTTTGAGTTATAATGTCTTATGACGAATATATGTCGATTTTACGCCGTATATTCGTACTAGGGCATAAGCCCTTGTAGAACATTGACAACTAAATAATCAAAAAGTGTTTAGTCAAGTCGTGTTTATGATTGCCACAAAACTCTTTTGTTCTGAAGGTCGAACAGTAGGAACAATAGATGGTGGATTGAGTACGCGATTTCGGTGTCGAAAATTACCGTCATCGTTGTACACATTATTAGTCTTACTAGACGATGGCTCTCCGAAATAAATTATAAGTAAGACCGGAGGGTTTCGTTAATTAATAAATAAAATATGAAAAAAGTTCTTATCGCAGCAGGTGTAGCCGTATTGGCTATGACTGCTATCGCAGGAGCAGCAGCTCTCTCACTCGGTGGTAACCTTTCAGTAGGTTCTACAGGTGCAGATGTAACAGCTCTCCAAAACTGGCTCATCGGTGCAGGATACAATATCCCTTCAGTTGCTTCAAAGGCCGTTGCCCCAGGTTACTTCGGTGCTCAAACAAATGCAGCCGTACGGAAGTATCAAGCTTCAGTAGGTCTTCCTTCAACAGGTTTCGTAGGTCCTCTTACAAGAGCTAAGTTGAGTGGTTCAGCAGTTGTTACAACAACTCCTGCTCCATTTACTTGCCCAGCTGG
>CAZRJE010000010.1:6957-20724 GCA_964600335.1 uncultured Candidatus Saccharibacteria bacterium | reverse complement strand
TTAATGAAGCCGTGGTAATGCTAAATCATACCCCGATTTTTGGGTATTATGCCCATTTTATTGCAAAAAGTGTTGGCTTAGGATCAATGTTTTTATGCGCAGGCGCGTCTCTCCTGTGCATGACGGCGTGATACAAGCGTAATTTTATCTGTGCACAGGGAGGGATTCGAACCCCCGTAGCCCGTCGGGCGATGGATTTACAGTCCACTGCAATTGACCACTCTGCCACCTGTGCTTTAAATAACGACAAAACGATTGTAGCATACTTTTTGCGAGGTCGCACCTCGCGGACCCTTTGGGAGGTGCGACCTCCTCGAACGTCTGGGAGGTGCGACCTCCTCGACCGTCCGGGAGGTGCGACCTCCCTATTGACCTAAATTACGAAATCTGTCATCATGATATTCTTATGGAAATTCGAAATATTGCTATCATCGCACACGTCGACCACGGAAAGACAACTCTCACTGATGCCATCATGAATCAGTGTGGTCATGCCGATGAAGGATCAATGGACTCAAATGCTCTCGAACAGGAGCGTGGTATCACCATATACGCAAAAAATACATCTATAAACTATAAGGGGACAAAGATAAATATTGTAGATACTCCTGGACATGCAGATTTCGGGTCAGAAGTCGAACGTGTGCTACGCGCTATCGATGCTGTGCTACTAGTCGTCGATGCACAAGAAGGGCCCATGCCACAAACTAGATTTGTACTCAAAAAATCACTTGAACTCGGTCTTCAACCTATTGTAATTATAAATAAAGTCGATAAACCTGCTTCAAACCCGAGTCGAGTGCACGATGAAGTCCTTGAATTATTTATGGAATTGGGTGCAAATGATAAACAAATAGATTTTCCTACTATTTATGCTATTGGTCGTGATGGTGTGGCGAAGAGAAAGATGACGGATGAATTTAAAGATCTTTCTCCTTTACTCGATACTATTATCGAAGTCGTAAAACCTGCCAATGTCGCTACAGATTCTAGAAATAATAACTATGATGCGACAGATGGTCACTTGAGAGCGCAGGTATTTAATCTTGATTATGACAATTTTTTGGGTCGTCTCGGAGTCGCTCGTATATATAGCGGTGAAATAAAAGATGGTCAAGAAATAGTTGTAAAAAATGAAAGCGAGATTACATTTAAGGGAAAAGTTACAAAGCTTTTTACATTCTCGGGAAAAAAGAGAATAGAGACTGATCATGCTGAGGCAGGAGATATAGTGACTATTGCAGGAATAAACAATGTAAGTATCGGTGAAACTGTGACGGATAGTACTGATGTGGAGCCCTTGAATGCTATCAAAGTAGATGAACCGACTATTTCATTGCAATTTTTGCCAAATAGTTCACCGTTTGTTGGTAAAGAAGGAACTCTTGTCACAGGTAGACAAATCAGAGAAAGACTAGAAAGAGAATTGGAGACAAATGTAGGACTTAAGGTTGATTTTTCAAGCAGTGAATATTATACAGTCTATGGTCGTGGTGAATTGCATATATCAATATTGCTCGAAAATATGCGCCGTGAAGGATATGAGCTTCAGGTTTCTCAACCTCAGGTTATTTTGAAAAAGGAAGGTGAGACTGTCATGGAACCATTTGAAGAAGCAGTCATAGATGTGCCACAGGAATATTCTGGGACAATAATAGAGACCTTGGGTAAAAGAAAAGGAATCATGGTTGATATGAAGAGCCATAGTAATCAAGTCAGAATGATATTTCATATTCCGACACGTGGACTCTTGGGGTATAGAAATATTTTTGTAATTGATACCAAGGGTGAGGGAATCATGTCGAGTAGGTTTATCGGTTTCCGTGAATATGTCGGTGAAATCGAGCACAGAGAGACTGGTTCGATGACATCTATGGTCTCAGGAAAAGCACTGGGCTTCGCTCTTTGGAATCTTCAAGATCGTGGAAGGCTCTTTGTTGAACCTGCTATGGATATATATGAGGGAATGGTTGTCGGAGAGACTTCAAAAGGTGAAGATATGGAAGTAAATCCATGTAAGGGTAAACAGCTTACAAATATGCGCGCATCAGGATCTGATGAACATATCATGCTTACTCCCGCATATAAGCTTTCTATTGAAAGGGGTTTGGAACTCATGCGTGGCGATGAATATCTTGAGATTACACCAAAAAATGTGAGACTCAGAAAAAAAGAATTGACTGCACTTGATAGGGCGAGGGCGAGGAGGGCAAGTTAGGATGTTTGGGAGGTGCGACCTCCCAGACATTCGAGGAGGTGCGACCTCCCAGAGCATCCACGAGGTGCGACCTCCCAAACTAAACAATACTCCTTTTGAGGTATGCAGGAATATGAATAGTAATTTCATAGGGTATGGTTTGTGCAAGTCTAGCCATAGCATCGATTGAATTTTTATCAGAGCTTCGATCGCTAATCACTAATACTTCATCGCCTATATCGACATTTTGAATGGCCGAAATATCAATCGTTGATATATTCATACTTATCTTACCAACTATTTGGCACGATTTACCATTCACCGAAACATATCCTATATTTGAGAGTCTTCTATCGAGTCCTTCATAATATCCTATAGGCAAGACAGCTAACCTCATATCTTTATTTGCTACGAATGTATTTGAATATCCCACAGTATCGCCCGAACTTATTTCTTTTATTGAACCTATGACAGTCTTCATAGAAAGTACGGGTTTCAATTTTGATTCAAATCCTGAATTCATTATATCAAGGCCGTATAGTCCTATTCCGAGTCTAGAAACATTTGCATCTATTTCTTTTTGATATTTATGTCCTGCAGTATTTGAAAGATGAAAATATTTTATATGAGGTATCTTGTCTTTAAATAGTGCAACGACTTTATTCCAAGACATTATCTGTTGTTTTGAAAAATCTTGATCGCTATTATCTGCGTCTGAAAGGTGAGAACATATACCTTGAATTGTGATATTTTTATTTGTAGAAACGATTTCAAATATTTCATTTATTTTGCTCGCATCTATTCCTTGTCTGTGCATGCCTGTATCTATTTTGACATGAATCGATATTTTTTGTTTAACTCCAGAATATAAATCTTTCAAAACTTTGAGATCCCCAATCATAAATGTTATATCTTTTAGAATGTTTTTTTCGATAGTATGAATGGGAGTATAGCCCATGATCAATATATTTTTATCTATACCGGCGTTTCTCAGACTTATTGCTTCAAAATATGTGTCTACTGTAAAAAAGGGAATGCTTGGGTCGTCTTTTAGAATTGATGCAATCTCTGTGAGTCCGTGACCGTATGCATTTGATTTTAGTACAGGAGCTATCTTTAGACCCCAAAAAGCCTGCTTGTATATATTGATATTGTTTAGTAAGTGGCTACGATTGATAGTTATCTCTATAAGTGGACTATAGTCATAACGGTTTTTTCTGAGTCTTTTTATGAGATTTCGCATGGATATATTGTACTTTCTGTAGTCAATTTTACCTATTGACAAATACGTATAGCCATGCTAGTCTATTGCGAGCAAGCTGGTAGTACCAGCTTTTGTATTTTGAAAGCCACATATTACGTATTCTCGTCTTATTGGGCGTGTGCCTGAGAAAGATGAGGAGTATGGGGCCTGAAAGGTTGGACTTATGAAAAAGATCCTGAATGCACTGTTCGTTGTTTTCTGTATTTTGTTTTTTGGAGCCGGCCTGTACAGTGCTTATGTTGCACACATGAACAAGGTGCAACACGACCAGATGCAAACAACCAACTTGGTGACGACGAATGTCGTTGCTGAGGCGGACACGAATGTCCGCGTACTCAAATTTACCGTAAAGATGCACCTCACCAACGAGGTGCCCGCTCGGCCCACAAACAACGGGACCAGTGGACGGTAAGCAAGACGGAAAAAAAAGACGGAAAACCCCCAAAAAAAGAAAAAAAGGAAAACAAACCATGAAGATCATTCTCTGTTTCCTGGCCCTCGTGGGCCTCACGTTCAACATCTGGGCGCAAAAGGAGGCCGTGGTTACTGCGACCACGCCGGTCTCGATTCACAACAACGCCGGCACCGCCAAGGTGCCGATCGAGGTCGCGGTCAAGGGTCGCCACGAGGTGACCAAATACCTCGGGCGTCAGATTGATCATGTTCTGGTCCAGGTGAAAGGAAGGAGTGTGGCCACGACGAGCCGTGAGAACACGTATATCATTTCACGCGGGTATCTCGCGCTGAATGGTTTCGCGAGTGGATCTTTTTCAAGTCTCGAGGATGCGGTTAGTCAAATCCAATTCGAGACAACTCTCTTTTTCTCTTCCCAGACGCCAGGCATCGACGTTTATTTGGAAATGTCTGTTCGTGATGTGGACAACAATGAAGTCCTTTGGGGCTTCGGAAACTTGACCAGCACGAATCAGGACGGTAAGGGGAATATGGAAGGTGATTTCATTCTCTACTACGGTATCCCTGACGAGATCGAGGTTGAGGTTGGGGAACTGATCGCCGGCGTAAAGTGGGTTGGCGGTGTCTATGAAACAAGGGAATTGTCTCAAGTAATGGATACCTCGAATTGGACCGCCCACTCGTTTCTCATGTCGAGCAGTTTGCTTGACAACGGCTTCCTCTGCATCACTACCGCGGTGAGCAAGGGCGATGGTCCCGAGGCCTTCGTCATCGATCTCTCCTCGGGAGAGAAGCTGTCCGTTAGGGACATGCTCACCTTTTTCTCCACTTTTAGTTCCGGGGACGTTCGAGTCCTTCGGGCGGTGGGAAGCAAGGATACCGACTGGACTCTCGGGGTTCGGTTCGAGCAGATTTATGGGTACACGTTCGGTCGGTACCCCTTGATTGAGCTTGTTACCGGGCCCGACGGTTTCGCCGACATTTTCAAGGTCGAGATCCCGGTCTGGGGTTCGACGGCAACGGTTCGTCCGGAATCGATCACGATCAATCGGGTCGATCGACCGGACGAATCGATCCCGGTTAGTCGTCGGGAAGACGGCACTTGGGGCATGAAACTAGCTCCGAACACGAAGTACCACATGAAGGTGGACTTCGGAAATCGGGTTCTCGACTACAATTTGAATCCGTGGGCCAGGGGTTGAGTAAACCCGTGGCCTGAACACTTCCACCACCCACTTACCAAGAGCTTCGGCTTGAGGTAGGTGGGTGTTTTTTTGTTGGGAGGTCGCACCTCGCGGATGCTCTGGGAGGTCGCACCTCGTGGGTACTCTGGGAGGTCGCACCTCCCAGTTTCTAATCAATCGTTTCGATGATGAGATTTTGAGGTCTTTTTATTCCCAAATAATCTTTATAACTTGAATATTCATATCCCTTTGAATATTCTATTGCTTCTTTTAACTGATCTAATCTTGCAAAATCATTCAAGGCCTCTTCTTCAAGGCCGTATGGATTTAGATGTATATATCGAATGAGATATCGTAGATATGGGTCATTGTCTACATGCTTATATTTGTAATTTCCTTGAAATATTGTTCCAGAATGTTTGTATTTGAAATTGTAATACATAGTATAACCTGTGATCAATTTTCGAATGAATTTGTTTATACCTCCTTCTTTTGTCTCTTTTGCTCCAATATGAAAATGATTTGGCATTAGACAATATGCAAATATTTCTACGATCTTATCATCTGATCTGTCTTGCCATAGCGCAGAATCATTCCAGCCATATTTAATTGGTTTTGTACCATTTGCAATATATAGAAGCCCTATAAATCTTTCATAGTCACTTTTATCGTGAAATATAGGCGCCCTGTGCGCGCCACGATTATAGATATGATAATATTCGCCTATTATTTGCATGGCCACAATCATAGCAGATGGCGATAAAATCCTGATAAGATTTTTGCGGGAGGTCGCACCTCGCGGGTACTCTGGGAGGTCGCACCTCGCATGACCCTGAGGAGGTCGCACCTCGCACTTGCGAAAACTCAATAAATAGGTTAGATTATTCTCATGTCACAAAAACATTTGATATTGATAAAAAACAAAGAAACGGGCGAAGCATATTGGACGAGGAAGAATAAAAAGTCAGTTGAAAGAAAACTCGAATTCAAAAAATATAGCCCAAAGCTCCGAAAGCATGTTACTTTTAAGGAAGCAAAGAAATAATCTCTAAATATTTTTTATGTGAATTTTCGTGTAAGACGATTATTTTTTTATTTATTTCGTGAATAGATTGATAGCATTTAGTGTATTTTATAGTATACTGACTTGGTGAATGAATGGGCGATTAGTTAAGTGGCATAACTGCGGTCTCCAAAACCGCTGTCGGGGGTTCGATTCCCTCATCGCCCGCATATGATATTACAAGTTGGGGTAAAGGCTTTTCTCAGGAATAAAGATGGTAAATATCTATTGGTTAAAAGGAATCCTAACAAATACAAATCCGTAAAAGGCGATTGGGATATTGTCGGTGGTCGAATCAATCCGGGGACGAGCCTCATGGCTAATCTAAAGAGAGAAATCTTGGAGGAGACAAGCCTTGAGATTATTAGTGAGCCTGTATTGATAGTAGCGCAAGATATTATTCCAAATTCAGAGAAGCATGTCGTAAGATTGACTTATACCTGTGAATGTATTGGAGAACCTATTTTAGATCTGTCAGAGAATATTGATTATAAATGGTTGAGTATAAATGAAATGAAGAGTCTTAAAGATTTGGATGTTTATGTTAGAGAGATTGTTTGCGCGAGGTGCGACCTCCTCGAACGCTTGGGAGGTGCGACCTCCCAATGAGTCCGCGAGGTGCGACCTCGCGCATAGACTTATCCACAGATTATTCTTTGACAGGTGAACGAGCGTTCACTTATAATAAACGCATACAAGTTTAATTATAAAGATATGAGTAGGCATCAAACAATCAAAGCGATTCGAGATGAAATCGCACAATTAAATAAGACTATAGATCTCAAGATTATTCGAGGCATGTCTTATGTGTACGAGGCCAGACGACACAAAATTCTCATGTCAAAACTATCAAAGATGTCTTCAAATAAACATTCATTCTTTGGTGTGTTGGGTTTCAATAGAATTTTGAGTTTTAGATGATACGCTTAGTGTTTTATCAATCATATATTTTAATTCAAATTTGGTTATTGAAAATAAATTTGTACGTACAACACCATGAACAATTACAGAGAAAAAATTGTGAATTTCTATAAGAATAATAAGAGGATGCCGACTTATACAGAGATCATGAAGATACTTGGTTTCAAATCAAAGAATGCAGTTTTCAAATTGGTATCAAAATTTATAGATGAAGGTATTCTGGAAAAAGATTCTAGTGGACGACTTATTCCAAAAAATATCTTTGGCGAAGTACCTATTCTCGGTCTAGTAGAAGCAGGATTTCCTACACCTGCTGAAGAAGAGCTCGCAGATACTATGAGTCTCGACGAATACATGATAGAGCGGAAAGAAGCTACTTATATGCTCGAAGTCAAAGGTGATTCTATGATTGATGCTGGTATACAAGAGGGTGACCTTGTATTGGTTGAGCGTGGTCGAATACCAAAGATTGGAGATATAGTGATCGCTGAAGTCGATGGTGGTTGGACTATGAAATATTATCGCAAAAAGGGAAATGCTGTTTATCTCGAACCAGCAAATAAAAGATACAATCCTATATTTCCTACACACGATCTCAAGATAGAGGCAGTAGTGAGAGGGGTGATTAGAAAATACTAATGAAAAAATTCATCAATAAAATTTTACACAAGAATCAATATTTTGAAGGTATTATTGTCGAAGAGAGTCTTTCTGATAATAGAATCATAAACAATTATGATGTTATCAGCTTTGAAATTACTTTGGATGATGATATTTCAAATCGCTGGCATTTATTCAAAATATGTATCAGAAGAGATCAGATATCAGATATGCAATTCCATATTAAACAAGGCTGGTATATGCATTTTTGGAGCGGTCATACACTTATAGTTGTCTTCAAAGAAAAAGTATTTGAAATCGATAGGTATGATCGATCTAGTTGGAATGAAGCTATTGAATATGGATTGAAGATTGGTATATCAAAAGAGCAGTTAGATTTTGTTTCTGAATGATTGACTGTTGGGTAGAAGATTTTAATTGAAAATGATGTTTAATAGATTTCAATCAGAATTGTATTTTGCATTTACCTAACCATGATTCATACCTACCAATCAAACAAAGCCATACTACACATAGATGGAGATTCTTTTTTTGCCTCTTGTGAAGTAGCGAAAAACCCATCTCTTCGTGGCAAACCTGTAATAACAGGTAAAGAAAGAGGTATAGCTTCATCTATGACTTATGAAGCCAAGGCGCGTGGCGTTTCTCGGGCAATGAGCCTCAGAGATATAATGAAGATCTGTCCTGATGCCATTATTCTACCCTCTGATTACGAGACATACAGCCTATATTCACTCAGAATGTATGAGATTGTTCGTCGATATACTCCTGCAATAGAAGAATATAGTATTGACGAATGTTTCGCTGATCTTACAGGTATGAGAAGAGTCAACAATATGTCATACGAAAAGATGGCCCAAAATATTAAGCATGATTTGGATACTGAGCTTGGTATTACATTTTCTGTCGGTCTTGCCATGAATAAAGTGGTGGCAAAGATTGCTTCAAAATGGAAAAAGCCTTCAGGGCTTACTATCATAAATAGAGATAATCTCAATCAATATCTTGCAAAATGGCCAGTTGGTAAAATATGGGGTATTGGTCCAAACACAAATGCTTTTTTAAATAATAATGGTATTTATTTATCGCTTGATTTTGCAAATAGAGATATAGAGTGGATTAAAGCCAATATGTCCAAGCCTTTCCATGAAATTCATGCCGAAATGAATGGTCAATACGTATACGAATTAAATATTGGAGAAAAGCACGATTATGCCTCTATAAGTAAAACCAAGACTTTTACACCACCTTCGAGAGATTCTAGTTTTGTCTTTTCCCAGCTATCAAAAAATATTGAAAATGCGTTTATCAAACTTCGTCGGCATCAATTGTACACAAAAAAGTTTTCAATATTTCTAAAGACTCAGGATTTTCATTATTCAGGTTTAGAATTTAGATTAGATAATGAGACTTGTACACCCGAATCAGTTATTTCTATTTCCAAGAATAATTTTTTGAATATGTTTACAGATGATATGCAATACAGAGCAACGGGAATTGTTCTCATGGATTTGAGTCACAATAGCAGTATGACCATGGATTTGTTTGGTCAATATGATAGATATGCAAGTATGAAAAAGATTTACGAAGCTTTTGATAGTGTGGCTAATAAATATGGCAAGCACTCTCTATTTCTCGGTTCTAGTTTCTTGGCCATGAATAATGTGGCACATAAAGGAGCGCGTGGTCAATCATCTGAAAGGCAAAAAAATATTATGAAAGGGGAGACGAAGAGAAAGAAGATAAACTTACCATTTTTGGGTGGGTGTTTGTAGTGGAGGTGCGAGGAGGTTCGAGGAGGTGCGACCTCCTCGAGCGCTTGGGAGGTGCGACCTCCTACGACCTCCTAACTCTTCAACCAGTCGAGAGCCTCTTTTTCTGTTGTAAAATTACGAAGATTATTTCTCTCAGACATGCCAGAGATGATTTGTTGGACCATCACATGATTGTCATTACCTCCAAATGTAGCAGTCTTAAATACTAAACCTTTGTCAGCTTTCATGAGTTCAGTCAAAATATCTATGACCTTGGCATCAGTATAGATTTCAAGTTTTGATATGTCTATCAAAATACAGATTTTATGCCCATGTTCTTTGCTGAGGTGCAGAACTTCTCCTCTTAATCCTTCTGACCAACCAGAAAGCAGTTTCATATCTTCAACAGTGAAAGTTCCAGATAGAGAAGCGCGCAGAATATCCATTCCTGGTCCAATATGTTCCGCCTTTCCTATATTTACAGATGCATTACTCATTTAATTTATCTTTTATATAGTCAATTATATCATTCATATTATTTTCTACCTGTGGATTTCCAAACCATTCAATATTGTTCATTCTGCGCCACCAAGTTTTTTGTCTACGAGCATATTGCCAGATCTTTGTGCCTAAAGTGTTGATAAACTGTTCCTTATTTAATTTGCCCAAAAGGTATTGAGCCAAATATCTATATTCAAGTCCTAATTCATCCATTTTTTTATAAGACAAAGGTTTACCCAAGATCTTTCCACTCGTAAGACCTTGTGCTTCCTCGATCATTCCTTGATCCATTCTTTTCATAAGACGATCATTTATCCTTTGCCTCAATTCTCGATCAGGGAATTGAATTCCGACTAAAATAAATCTACCTAAAGGTTTGGATTTAGAAAGTTTGGGAACATGACCATATTGCTGAGCCAGTTCGAGAGCACGTTTAACTTTCCTCAAATTATCTTTATCAACAGTTTTTGCACTTTCCGGATCGAGCTTATTTAATTCTTCCAATAATTGTTCTTTTGATAGTCCTTCAAACTTTTTCTGATCCGACTTTAATTCTGGGAATAAAGTGTTATTAACTATCGATTCAATATAAAATCCCGTACCACCACAAATGATTGGTAGTTTGCCTTTATTCCTAATTTCATTGATAGCTTGTTTAGCTTTTGTCTGCCAGTCAACAACCGTAAATCTTTGAAATGGTTCAATAAGATCAATACAGTAATGCTTTATTCCTTGCATTTCATCCATTGTGATTTTTCCTGTGCCAATATCAAGACCTTTATATATTTGCCTAGAATCAGCCGATATTATTTCACCGTTAAATATATGCGCTATTTTTACTGCAAGATCGCTTTTACCAGTCGCTGTAGGTCCGAGAATGACAATGATATGGTCGCTCATATATGCAATATAACATATTTGTGTTAATGTATGTGCACGAGGTGCGACCTCCTCGAACGCTTGGGAGGTGCGACCTCATATAAGAAAAGCCGGGATGGCGGAACTGGCAGACGCATACGACTCAAAATCGTACGGAGTAATCCATGGGAGTTCGATTCTCCCTCCCGGCACAGAATGAGGAGGTGCGACCTCCTCAGGTCCATGTTAAAATATCTTCATGAATACAAATACCATTACGCCCTATGAAGGGAATGCAGTTTTTTGGGTTGAAATAAATAAAGTCATACCAAATCCTTATCAACCAAGAAAGGAATTTGATGAATCAAAATTGAGGGATCTTTCGGAATCCATCCGAATGTACGGAGTTCTTCAGCCACTCGTTGTGACCAGAAAGGAAGTATTCCATGAAGGTGGAGGCATGTCAGTAGAATACGAACTTATTTCTGGAGAAAGACGCTTGAGGGCGTCGAAACTCGCCGGTCTTCAACAAGTTCCTGTACTCATTCGCAATGGTGAAGAAAGTGCAAGATTGAAACTCGAACTTGCAATTATAGAAAACCTGCAAAGAGAAGATCTAAATGTGGTCGACCGTGCACGATCATTTGATCGATTAGTAAAAGAATTTAACTTGAAGCATGTTGATATTGCCGTGAAAGTCGGTAAGAGCCGTGAATACGTATCAAATACATTGAGAATATTACTATTGTCTGAGGAGATTTTGAAAGCTCTAGAAGAAGGCAAAATTTCGGAAGGCCATACTCGACCATTACTCATGCTTACCGACCATCCTGAAGAACAGGAAGTTTTGTTTAAAGAAATAATGGTAAAAAAACTTTCGGTTCGTGAAGCTGAAGCATTGTCGAGAAAGGTTGCTACCGATAGGGTGAGAAAGAGAGAAAAATATCTAGATCCGTCTATCATGGAACTTGAAAAATCATTCACCGAATCACTCGGAACAAAAGTCCGAATAGATAAGACAAAAGAGGGTGGAACGATCACGATTGCATTTTTCTCCCCAGAAGATCTGAGAGCGCTATTGCATAAGATTCATACAGGAGATGATCTCGGCAAAATTCAAAGTAAGGTAGAACCTGCTACAGCTAAAAATGTTGAATTTATAAATTCAATGATAACAGGAAAGCCCGAACCAGTAAGTAGTGATAATTCTATTTTGAATAAAGAATTGAGAGAAGATGCGCCTCTCGATGATCGTTCTCAGGCTGAAAAAGAAAAAGAAGATAATGAAGAGATATATTCTCTCAAAAATTTTAGTCTATAATTCAAAGATAAATGGTGATCGAAAATCGTTAAGCGGTACTTTTCTTTCCTTTCCTCGTGGGCTTTGGCTTGTCTAATAATTCTAAAGCTTGTTCGAGATTGATTTCATAGATATCAAGAGGTGGTTTTACTGATCTGAAATCTCCTTGAGATACGACATATGGTCCGAAGCGCCCGATTGAAGCTGTAACCATTTCATTGGTTTTTGGATTCAAACCAAGTTCTTTTGGTAGACTCAAATATTTTAGAGCATCTTTTACTGTGACTTTTGATGGATCCATACTTTTTGGTATCGAAGCCATTTTTGGTTTTTGAGGAGCCACATTTGATTCTTCAGAGTCAGTCTTTGTTGGATTAGGATCAATATCGACAGTTTTTTTGGAGCGCTTCTTGGTCTTTGATTTTTTAATATTTTCACCCAGTTGAACGTATGGTCCAAATCGACCATTTAATACGTAAATAGGTAGACCAGATACAGGATCTTTGCCTATAGGTTCATCTTTTTTTATTTCAATACCATCGATGGTGAGAGCTCCATCGCAATCAGGATATCTTGAACAGGACAAAAATTTACCACCACGCCCGAGTTTGATCTCCATTTTACTTTTACATTTTGGACATTTGTATTTTGGATCTGCTTCACCTAGATTTGTGACTTTGTCGAGTTTATCCTTGATCTTGATTTCTTTGTGAAATGGAATATAAAATTCTTTGAGAGTTGTCTCATATTTTCTTTCACCATTTGCTATATCGTCCAATTTATTTTCCATATCTGCCGTGAATGTATCGCTCACATAAGAAGGGAAATTTGTTTCTACGAAAGTAGAGACGACATCCCCTGTATCAGTAGGTCTTAATGATCTATTTTCGACTGTCACATAACCTCGATCCTGAATAGTCTTTACTATCGAGGCATATGTAGATGGTCGCCCAATACCTCTTTTTTCGAGCTCTTTTATGAGTCCCGCCTCGGTATATCTCGACGGTGGTTCAGTCTCTTTCTCTAGGCTGTCAATATTTATCAATTCTATATCATCATCTTTTGAACAATTTGGTAAAGTCACTTCTTCACCCACAGAACCAGGATCGGCTTTTAACCAGCCATCAAAAAGTATTTTTGATCCATTTGCTGTAAAATCCGGAACAGAATCAGTCTTTGTATTTGCGATTATCTTTGTCTTTGACAATATAGCTTCTGTCATTTGCGATGAAACAGTTCTCATCCAAATGAGATTGTACAATTTCTTTTGTTCATCCGTGTGACCTCCTTTTAGAACAGATACTTTTGTGGGTCGAATCGCTTCGTGAGCTTCTTGGGCATTTTTACTTTTTGTTGCATATTTTCTTATTGATAGATATTTTTCACCGTACTTTTCTTTTATTATCGATCCTATTTGTCCCAAAGCTTGATCTGATAGATTTGTTGAATCTGTACGCATATACGTGATGAGACCTGCTTCATAGAGTTTTTGGGCTATACCCATTGTCCTCGACGGTGAAAAGCCGAGCCTTGTACTCGCCACTTGTTGAAGAGTCGATGTAATAAATGGAGCTTTTGGGCTGCGCTTTTGTTCACTCTCACTGATATCTTTTATTAACCAATCTTCTTTTTTTGCATTTAAAAGTATTTTGTCTACGATGTCTTTTTTTGTTGGTTCGGTAGAACATAT
>CAZRJE010000010.1:0-6857 GCA_964600335.1 uncultured Candidatus Saccharibacteria bacterium | reverse complement strand
TCTTTGATTTTTTTGCGAGTGATGTTATTTCACCCATGACATCGGTCTTTTTTGCAACCATTTCATAGTGTGGTTTGAAACCGTTTTCTATATCGACAGCCTTTTTATTTGACTTTGGTAGATCACGAATATGTCCGACCGAAGCACGTACGGTGAAATCGTCTCCTAAATATTTAGAAATAGTCTTTGCCTTTGAAGGTGATTCAACGATCAAAAGATTCATGTGAGTAGTATTACATAGTGATAGTCTCTGTTGCAAATAATTTGTGCAAGATTAAGAAAAAATTATTCACAGTTTATAAACATTAATTTGTATTTTTAATATATATTTCGCTACCCTTGATACCGATGAAGTCATCGATTTCAAGCTTTGAAAGTCTGATATTCAATTCACTTGGATTGAGTTTCAGAGATTCACTGAGAATTGTCTTTGAATTTATTCCTGACTGTATCAGTCTATATATTTCTCGGTTTATATCATCGAGAGACGAAATGTCTTTTGCGATGAATGATCGTGTATCATCAACGTCCGCACTATTTATCGAATGGTTTGCATCTCTCATATCCAAAATATCGAGTACATCTTCTGGAGAGGTGATCGGAAATGCACCTTTTTTGATGAGGAGATTTGGTCCATAGCTATGGGGTAAAAAGATACTATTTGGTATAGCGAGAATATCCTTGCCAAAATCTAGAGCGTATTCGGCGGTTAGTAATGTTCCAGAATGTTTTTTCGCTTCGATTATCATGATGGCATTTGAAATCGCAGCCATGAGTCTATTTCGCACTGGAAAAGTCCATCGAGTCGCTTGTTGGTCGGGTTTGAATGGTGATATCAAGCAACCACCGTGAGAGACAATATCTCTTGAAATCTCTAAATGTTCATTTGGATATATGATTGATTCATCTAGACCTGATCCAGGAAAAGCAATAGTCGGAAGATTGTTTTCAATTGCGAGCTTATGAGCAGTGGTGTCTATACCGATCGCAAGGCCAGATACTATAGTAATCGAATGATTTTTGAGACCTGAAATGATATATCTGAGAGCCTCTTCTCCATAAGGACTCGATGATCGTGAACCCACAATACACACATATTTTTGAGTCCTTGGAATCTTTCCTCTTATATACATGTATTCTGGAATATTGGGAATATTTTTTAGTGTATATGGATAATCCACTTTGTATACAATATCTGGGCTTTCATTATTCATTTTTTTAGCTTATCATTAGGGGATAAAATAAAAATAAAATTTATGTTAGATATAAAATTCATCAGGGAAAATAAAGATCTTATAGAGAATGGAGCAAAAAAGAAGCGTCTGAAATTTAACGTAAATGAACTCCTCGATGCAGATGATTTGAGGAAAAAATTGTTGACCAGCACCGAAAAGAGACGAGCTGAACAAAATAATGCAAGTGCAAAGATAGCGAGTGCAATAACTTCTGAAGATAGAGCAAAACTCATTTCGGAGATGAAAGTCGTAAAAGCAGAACTAGAAAAAGAAGAGACAGAACTTAAAGAAATAACAGAAAAATGGCAGAAACTCATGCTTCAAGTGCCAAATATCCCGGACATGTCTGTCCCTGAAGGTGATAGCGATGAACAAAACGTTCCTGTAAAGACTTGGGGTGAGAAGACGAAGTTTGATTTTGAACCACATGATCATGTTGAAATTATGACAAAGCTCGGTATGGTTGATTTTGATAGAGGATCAAAAGTCCATGGTTTCAGAGGCTATTTTCTTCTCGGTGAAGGAGTCCGATTGTGTATGGCTATTTGGAATTTTGCTCTCGATCACTTTGGTTCAAAAGGATTTGTTCCTGTATTACCTCCAATAATACTTCGAAAATTAAATTTTCTTGGATCTGGGTATTTGCCTCAAGGTGAAGATGATCTCTACAAGACTCAAGATGCTGATTATCTAGCAGGCACCGCGGAAGTTCCAATCATGGGATTTCATAGTGATGAAATAATAGAATCATCAGAATTACCAAAAAAATATTTAGGTTTCTCTCCGTGTTATAGAAGAGAAGCGGGGGCGCATGGTAAAGATGTGAGAGGTTTGATCAGAGTTCATGAATTTTACAAATGGGAACAAGTCGTACTTTGTGAAGCAAATCATGAGACTTCAGTAAAGTATCATGAAGAATTAAATAGAAATACCGAAGAATTTATAGAGAGATTGGGAATTCCATATCATACTGTTGCAAATTGTGGTGGTGATCTCGGTTTGGGTCAAGTAAAAAAATATGATATAGAACTCTGGGTTCCAAAAGAAAATAAATATAGGGAAATAAGTTCTGCTTCGTACTTCCATGATTTTCAGACGAGAAGATTGAATATTCGTTACAAAGATGCAGATGGGAAACTCCGTTATGCTCACAGTCTAAATTCTACAGCTATACCGACTCCGAGAATATTGGTTTCATTGATTGAAAATTTTCAGACAAAAGAAGGATTTATCAAAATTCCTGAAGCGTTGGTAAAATATTATGGTAAAGAATATATCAAATAAAGTATGCGTGAATCGTATATCAAAAAAAATATCAAACAATCTAGAGAATTTGCTCAGAAGAAGAAGGTAAGATATGTATATTTAGCATTACTTATTATTATAAATATTGTTTTATGGTCATATATCATAAACAAGGTCGTTCATTCTCCTTACAAGACTATCTTTACAGCGAAAAATTATTCTTTGCCAAAAGTGCCTCAATATATAGTATGCAAAGACTATCCTGACTTTGATAATGAAGTCGGTACTAGTACATTTTCAGGTTGTGATTATTGGAGTGATGATACTGTTTTGGGGAAAGTTTCAGAAAATAAAGATCTGGGCTTACCTATTTTATTTTTACCAAATGCTTCATCGACTATTGTTGATAAGATAGATGAAATGGGATTTCAAGATATTGTGAGGAAATTTAAAATATCAAGATATGATCTATTTGGACTCTTTGTGAAAAATGATTCGGAGTCAGAAATATATATAAAAGATATAGACAATACAAATATATCTGATGTGGCAATAGTAAATGTTTCAAATGATAAAATATTGGATACAATAGATAATCTCATTATCTTTTTGGACAAAATGAAGGAAAATCAAGCATATAAGAATATTTCGAATTTTGATTATATTGATATGAGGTATTTACCAAACGTGTATTATAAATTGACCAAAAATAAATGAAGCAATTTAATGTAGTTGTATTTGGAGGTCTCATCATATTTGCTTTTTCATATATATCGTACAAGGGCATATCTATATTATTTGCAAAAACTGACTTTTCAGTTGTATTTGATTCTGTGAAGGAGATACCGAAAGTAGGTATTGGTATGGTATCAAATGTGATCGATTCGACAAAAGAAATATTTGAGACAAAAAAGATAGAAATAAATAATGAAAATGAAAAAGAGTTTGAGATAGAAAAACAAATCTCCGTCAAAAAAGAAATTGTACCCGTAGTTGAACCCAAAATATCAGCAATATCATATTCTGTTGTGAATCTAAAAGATTCAAAAGTTGTCATGAAGAAAAATGATGATAGGTCGTACCCTATAGCGTCTCTCACAAAATTGGTGACAGCAGTCGTATCGAGAAGACTCATCGATAAGGATAAAAAAATCGAGATTAATGAAAAAATGCTTTCAGCATATGGAAATGATGCTCATTTTAGAAAAGGGGAGACCTATAGTGCAAATGATTTGTTGTACCCATTACTCTTGGTATCTTCAAATGATGCAAGTGAAGCTTTGGCTATAAGTTATGGAAGAATTGGATTTATAAAAGCTATGAATGATTTTGTTCAAGAAATCGGTGCATATCATACATATTTTGCTGATCCATCTGGAATATCACCTCAAAATGTCTCAAACGCACACGATCTCGCTCTCATTGTAGAATGGATATACAAGCATGACCCCGAAATATTAAAGATCACATCAAATAAATCTATTTCTATACGAGGACATGTCTGGACAAATCCATCACACTATCTAAATAATGCTAGTTATATCGGAGGAAAAAATGGATA
The DNA here is from genome assembly GCA_964600335.1 of uncultured Candidatus Saccharibacteria bacterium. GTDB lineage: Bacteria > Patescibacteriota > Minisyncoccia > Phycocordibacterales > PALSA-1337 > C7867-002. The sequence goes on along the minus strand of CAZRJE010000010.1, from coordinate 2,816 downwards.
TACTCCAGAAGCAAAATTGACTACTATAGCTGTCATGAATCTCAGCAGAGAAAATATTCCTCACGCTATTGTATTGCTTGGTGGAGTAAATAGAGACAATGATATTGAAGCATTGAGTTCTATTGTGAAATAATTTACAAGACTAAAATATTGTGTTACCGTACTTTTATGACGGTAAGAATAAAAAATGTCTGGAAAAAGATAAAGAAACCCTTTTTTGCTTTGGCTCCTATGGCAAATGTAACTGATTTTGCTTTTAGAGAGATGTTTGCCAAATATGGTAAGCCGGATTTACTTTGGACTGAATTTGTTTCTGCTGATGGTCTTCTGTCCAAGGGTAGGGAAAAATTGTTGATTGATTTTAAATATTCAAAAAAACAAAAGCCAATAATCGCACAGATATTCTCGGCAAATCCAAAAAATATTGGAGAAGCTTGTGCTCTAATAAAAAAATTAGGCTTTGATGGAATAGATATAAATATGGGTTGTCCTGATAAAGCAGTTCAAAGACAGGGATCGGGCGCAAAACTCATTACAAATCCTGATCTTGCTATTCAAATAATAAAAGAAGCAAAGAAGGCGACGGGGTTACCTATATCTATAAAGACTAGGATTGGTTATTATAAGATCGATTTGAATTGGATAAAACTACTTTTGATGCAAGATCTACCTGCTCTCACTGTTCACTTGAGAACAAAAAAAGAAATGTCTCTCGTCCCTGCACATTGGGATATCATGCCTCAAATTATTGAAATGCGAGATAAGATTGCCCCAAATACACTCATCATTGGGAACGGTGATGTAAATAGTCTTTCACAAGCGAAAGAATTGGTATCAAAATATGGTTGTGATGGAATCATGATAGGCCGTGGAGCTTTTGGACAGCCATGGTTCTTTGCTGAGAATAAAAAATCGCCCGAACTCAAAGAAAGATTAAAGATCTTACTTGAACATGCAAAAATATTTGATAAAACTTTTTCGGGAATAAAAAACTTTGATATTATGAAAAAACATTTCAAGGCATATATTAACGGCTTTGATGGGGCTAAAGAATTGAGAAATAAACTCATGGAAACAAAAAGTCTCAAGGAAATGAAAGAGATATTATCTGAAAGGTAGTCTATTACCCCTGTTTAATTTATCGCCATAATAAATGGATATTTGAACAATTATTTTTTCTTAATTTATTAACATTTCATTTGCATTATTTAATGTCTGTGGTATAAATATCGCTGGATGGCACACACTGTGGATGAGTGTCCTCGGTTGGAGCTGTCCATGTGAAAACCAGAAACGGAAAACGGAGACCCAACTATGGCGCCTCGCAAGAACATCATCAGCCGTCGGTAGCCAGTCGCGGAAACCGGGGAAAATCATCAACTCCCCAAAAATTTTGTTGATGACTGCTATCAGAGCAGACTAAAGAGAAAGGATCAAAGACCAGCAATTTTTAAAAAGGGGAAATATGGGGGAGTCATGCACATTGGCCACACGTCTGGACCCCGAGACGTTGTGGCTTTTTCTTTATTCATTTTTTTGATACTATTCTTTTATGACAGTTTTATATCGCTCATATAGACCGCAAAAATGGTCAGAAGTCGTCGGACAAGATCATATCGTCACTGCCCTCAAAGGTGCAATAGAAAATGAAAGAGTTGCTCATGCGTATTTATTCTCGGGCTCAAGAGGAATCGGTAAGACTACTGTAGCTAGAATATTTGCTGATTCGCTCGATACACATAGAGATGATATATATGAGATCGATGCTGCTTCAAATCGAGGTATCGATGATATTCGTGAGCTTCGTGAGCATGTTGCTACTCTACCTTTTCATTCAAGGTATAAAGTATATATAGTAGATGAAGTGCATATGCTCTCAAAGGATGCTTGGAATGCACTCCTTAAGACCCTCGAAGAACCGCCTGTTCATGTTATTTTCATTTTAGCGACTACTGAATATGACAAAGTACCCGAGACTATCATATCTCGTTGTCAGATTTTCATATTCAAAAAACCATCGAGAGATATATTGAGAAAAGAGGTTTTGAAGATTGCAAAGAAAGAGGGTTACGAACTCGATGCTGGTGCTGCTGACCTAATCGCTTTGCTTGGTGACGGCTCTTTTCGTGACGCTACAGGTACTCTCGAAAAAGTCATCACTGCTTCTAAGGACAAAAAAATTAGTCAAAGGGAAGCCGAAGCGATCACAGGTGCTCCGAGGGGTCAGCTTGTAAACGATTTTATCGATGCTCTCCTCGCGAAGAATTCTGATAAAGCCATATCTATTTTGAAAGAAACTGATAGTAATGGTGTTTCGATGGTTGCTTTTGCAGATCTTGTCATAGAAAGAGCTAGATTTATTTTGCTTCTCATGCATTCACCATCTCTTGCTGAGAATATTTCGGAGAGAGTCAGTCAAGATGATTTTGATTTCATCAAGAGTAAAGCAGATGCTAAACTTATGAATACAAGCATTATGATAGAACTACTAAAAGCAGGGAATGATACAACTTATGCGAAAATTTCTACTTTGCCACTTGAGTTGGCGGTCATTGAGTGTAAATAAAATAAATAATAATCAATAACCAATAATCAATAAACAATATTCAATAATCAATAACCAATAATCAAATTTTTTTAATGAAAGATTGGTATTGAAATTCGTCGCTTGGATTGAATTGATGATTGGATATTGATTATTCAAATATGTATTCTTCTTAATATTTATTCTTAATAAGAGCATATATATGTGAACACTATTTTGAAATAAAAAACCGCCCGCCGGACTGCAGAGTCCGAGCGGGGGTTGTGATGTG
>CAZRJE010000009.1:16656-20761 GCA_964600335.1 uncultured Candidatus Saccharibacteria bacterium | reverse complement strand
GCCAATTTGGCATTTGATTGAATAAACGACTTTCGAGCTGAGACGTCTTCACCCATGAGCATATCAAATACTTTGTCTGCTTCCTGAGCATCTTCAATGCGAACTTTCTTTAATACTCTTCTTTCGGGGTCCATAGTTGTTTCCCAGAGTTCACCACTATTCATTTCTCCGAGACCCTTGTAACGCTGAATGTAAATCTTTGAACTTTTTGCAACTGAAGCCGGAGATTCTTCCTCGATATCCGTATCCGTCCCAGCTCTTTCTAGCAATTCCTTGATATCAGAATTGTCTTCGATTTCTGTCTCGATATCTTTACCAAAATCTTTACCTAAAGCTTTTACCTTTTCTTCTTCACTATAATAATATGAGATTTCTTTACCTTTTTTAACTTTGTATAGTGGTGGCTGAGCGATATATACATGACCATGTTCAATCAAAGGTCTAAAATATCTATACAAAAGTGTGAGTATAAGAGTACGAATATGTGCTCCGTCTACATCAGCATCTGTAGCAAGAATAATTTTGTGATATCTAAGCTTACTAATCTCAAAAGTATCACCGATTGCTGTACCGAAAGCTAAAATGAGATTTTTTATTTGTTCAGATGTAAGCATGCGGTCTAGACGTGCACGTTCGATATTTAGTATTTTTCCACGAAGAGGCAAAATCGCCTGAGTTCTTCTATCTCTACCCTGTTTTGCAGTACCACCAGCAGAATCTCCCTCTACGATAAACAATTCAGATTCCGAAGCGTCATTTGAAGAGCAATCAGCGAGCTTTCCTGGTAATGTCATCCCTTCGAGAGCGCCTTTTCTCAAAACACTATCCTTGGCGGCTTTTGCGGCTTTTCTCGCTTTCATAGCAAGTACTACCTTCGAAACGATAGCTCTCGCATCGTCTGGATTTTCTTCGAGATAAGCCGAGAATGCATCACCGAATACTGTAGCAACAGCTCCCTGAGCTTCCATACTACCGAGTTTGGCTTTTGTTTGACCTTCAAACTGAATTTCGCGCAATTTTACAGATATAGCAGCAGTCAATCCTTCGAGAGCATCGTCTCCAGTAAAAGAATCATCGCCAGATTTTATAAGATTATTATTTTTGGCATAAGTGTTTAGTGTACGTGTCAGAGCAGTTTTGAAACCAGTCAAATGTGTACCACCTTCTGAATTGTAAATATTATTAGCAAAAGCCAAAATTCTAGGACTAACATCATCAATGTACTGAAGAGAAACTTCTACAGACTCAACACCATCAGCCTTTTTTTCTACATAGAAAATATTTTTGTGGAGGGGTTTTGAAAATTGATTTGTAAATTTTATGAGAGATACTAGTCCTCCTTCAAAGTAAAATGTATATGAGGGAGCATCTGTACCCAAATCCTCTAAATAAAATATCTCTTCATCTTCTCCGAAGCCTGGATTTTGTTCTCTTGCATCAATAACGCAGATCTTGAGACCTTTGACAAGATACGCTTGCTGTCTCATGTGAGAAATGACTCTATTTGGGTCAAATGATACTCCTTCTTTGAAAATTTCAATATCGGGTTCAAACATGACAATACTGCCCTGTTCTTTTGTATTTGCAATCTTCTTTACTTTAGCTTTAGCTTTTCCGCGCGCGTATTCTTGGGTATATACTCCACCATCCTTGTGCACAATGACTTTCATAAAGACCGAGAGAGCATTTACGACAGAAGCACCGACACCGTGCAATCCTCCAGAGACTTTATAACCTTCACCACCAAATTTTCCTCCCGCATGAAGAGTAGTCATGATGGTTTCGAGCGCAGACACTTTTGTCTGTTTATGAATATCTACCGGTATACCACGACCATTGTCTGTCACTCTGATACGGTTATTTGGTAGAAGTGCAACTTCGATATGATTTGCAAAACCTCCCATAGCCTCATCACGAGAGTTATCAAATATTTCTGTTATCAAATGATGCAAACCATCGGGCCCTGTAGTACCGATATACATTCCAGGCCTTTTTCTGACAGGTTCTAGCCCTTCGAGTACGGTAATGGAACCGGCATCATATTTTGGTGTCTTTTCTTTGTCTGCCATATAAAGCTATTATAGCATATTGGGGTGGGTTTGGTAGAGTCGAGGACCCCTAGAGGTTGGTCCTAGAATTATCTCACGGTCCAACCTTGTTCTTGCACAGAATCATATACAGCCTGCATAAAATGATTTGCTTCCTCATCTGATAATGTTCGATCGAATGCTTGGAATATCAATCGGAATGCGTACGACACTTTATCTTCTTTGGTAAAAGTATCAAATAGATCAGGTCCCTTGATGAGTAATTTGCGGGCGTCAGAACTCAAAGATTTCTCGATCTCCTCTTTAATACTATTTTTGGATACTGAAACGGGCACAAATATTGCTATATCTCTCACAATAAATGGTTCGTTTGAATATGGTTTAAACGTTCTAGGTTGGTCCTCGAGGTTGGTCCTCGAGGTTGACCCTAGAGGTTGGTCCTCGAGCGCTCGATTTAAATCAAGTGAAATATCAGATATTTCGCATACGATTTTATTTTGCATTTTCTTGATCTTTGGTTCCTTGAATATCAGTTTAGCTCTTAATTGAGACAAAATATCATTTATCATATCCATTAGCATTTGCTCAGCGCCTTTTGATTTCTTTGTCATTGCTATACCAAATGCAAGATTCAGAAATTCACCCGCTTTCGTAAAGACTTTTCCTAATTCATAGATTTTTATGGTATCAAGACCCAATAATGGCGAGTTTAAAATATTTTGTTCTAGTGATTTTTCTAGATTAGTAGATAGATCTTTTCTTAAAAACGACTTGTCTGATGCGACCGGATGAACAGTTTCAATTTCACCGTTTGAAGTGAAAGATCGAGTTATAATCTCAGAAAAACCAGATTGAGGTAAAATATTTGAGATGAAATCTAATATACTATACTGATCTGAATGGCTTAATTTGCCGACAGGCTCAGGTAACTTTGATTCAATATTTTCCAAACCATATATACGGCCGATTTCGTCGATCAAATCTTCCTCAATTTGGAGATCGAGCCTTTCATAAGGTATTTGAACTATATAATTTTGACCAGACTTCTCGACCACACAATTAAATGATTTAAGCGTGTTTGAGATAAAATCAGAATCGATTTTTGTACCTAGAATACTCTTTACTTTTTTTGATGATAGTTTGATGACGTTCTTTTCACCTATATTATCTCCAACAATTTTCGTTCCTTGAATATTTACATTCTCTAATTCTCTTTTAATCAACTCAATAAAGACATTTCGACCTAGATCAATCAAATACGGAGTAATCTCATTTTCAAATCTCTTTGATGATTCATTTCTGATCTGAACATCAAACGAAGTCTTTCTCACTGAAACCGGATTAAAATTTGCAGATTCCAGAATAATTTCATCAGTATTTAGGTCAACTTCTGCTCTTTTTCCACCTTTTATACCTGCGAGAGCTAGAGGTCCTATTTCATCGGCAATAATGACATGTTCTCTTCTTAGTGAAATATCTTTTCCGTCCAAAGTTTCTAATTTCTCACCCACATTCGCTCTACGAATCACAATACCTCCTTTTATTTTCTTGGCATCAAATGCATGAAGTGGTTGTCCTGTATCAAACATTACATAATTTGTAAGATCCACAATGAGATTTATGGATCTTTGACCTATTGATTCGAGTCTTGATTTTAACCATTGTGGTGATGAGGTATTTTGAATATTGGTTATATAAGTAGCACTATATCTCTTGCAATATCGAACTTCATCTATTTTTACACTGATTTTGTCTGTTGATATATCCGAATTGGAACTACCCGAATCACTTTTCATATTTAATCCTAAACAAGCACAAAGATCATATGCCATGCCTCGATGTGAAAGCATATAATGTGCACGATCTGGTAATATTTTGACATCGAAAATACTACTATCTTTATGCTTTTCCATACCTTCTACTTCCGAAGATTTTGCATTCAAAATATCTACGATCTCTTGATCGCTCGGCAATCTCTCGACTATATGATCTTGAATCCAATCTCTATTGTATTTCATTTTCTTCTACAAATTTAAAACGAGGAACTTCATTTCCAT
>CAZRJE010000009.1:10819-16556 GCA_964600335.1 uncultured Candidatus Saccharibacteria bacterium | reverse complement strand
AAAATGAGCCGGAGAGAGGAGTTGAACCTCCAACCTTTCGCTTACAAAGCGATTGCTCTGCCATTGAGCTACTCCGGCGATACCGCAATAATATAGCATGATACGAGTTTGATTTCCAGAGTTTTGAAACTACCTACCGATTCTACGCAAATATGCTGAGACGCCAACCTTTCTGATCTCACCTTTGCCACGCACCGCATCGATCACTTTTTTACTATGAGGATTGTTTAGTGCTCGGTGTTTCATTTCAACATATATTTTTCTTAGAGGATAAAGTAAATAAAAACCAATCCATTGCAATATGACTATCATTGAGCGACGATTTATCTTTTTTTTCAAATCTCGAATTATGTATTCAAATTTTTCAAATATATGATCGATATCGCTTCCTATCTTTGCAATGAGACTTTGTTTTCCAGCAGAAATCTCCACATGCTTCATGTATATCATGAGAGCTATCGCTATCAAAGATATATAAAATATGACTATGAATGTAATCATTAGCGCTCGAGGACTTTATAACGAATGAATCTTCCTATTGCGATTTTTTCGCCGAACTTTTGAGTGGCTTCATTTATGAGATCCAATATCTTTTTTGATGGATCTTTGACAAAGGGTTGATCGAGAAGAACCATTTCGCCGAAATATGTGGCGAGTTTTCCTTCTAGGATTTTCGATCTCATTGCTTCAGGTTTATCCTTGACTTCATTTTCAAAGACTTCTTTTGCTGATTTCATATCTGCCTCTGTAATATCTTCCTTTTTCAAGAACTTTGGATTTGTAGCTGCAACATGCATTGCAAGTTCCTTTGCTAAAGCGATAAATTCGACGTGATTTGCGACAAAATCAGTCTCGGTATTTAGTTCGAGTAGAACCGCAATATTACCATTTGAGTGAACGTAGGATTGGATTGTTCCTGCGTTGAATGTTCTATCGGCCTTCTTTTGAGCTATTGCTCCACTCGATTTGCGGAGAATCACAAGAGCTTTTTCCATATCACCTTGAGCCTCTTCGAGGGCCTTTTTGCAGAGCATTATAGAAACACCTGTCATGTCTCTCAATTCTTTGATTTGTTCTGTTGTAATCATGTTTTTTATATCGGATTTATTTATTATATTTTTTATTGAATTTACATTCTGCATTTCATCGCCCTCTTCAATAATCTCTTTTGCCCCTCGGGTTCTATCACTTTTCTTGCACTCATCAATTTTATCTCTTTTCTTTTTATGTTTAAAGAGATAAAAAATACTGTACATTATTATTTTACAGACTTATTGCTTTCATAGGCCTCTGTAATAGCCTCTAAAATAAATCTTATACTGTTTCTCTGGCTTTCATTTGAAACTATTTGATGTGAGACTGAATTGAAATCGCAATCGGAATTCATAATACCAATAGTAGGAATCTTTCTGACCTTTGCTTCATCAAGAGCATTTTTTTCTCTTCTTGAGTCAACCAACAATATTGCATCTGGCAAACGCTTCATAGATACAATACCCAAAAACATATTTTCTAGTCTCTCGATATCTTTGTCTATGAGCATACGCTCTTTCTTGGTGTATTTTTCGAGTCCACCAACCTCCTTTTCTTTTATTAGATTTTCATACTTATCTATTCTCTTTCTTATTTCTCCGAAGTTTGTCAAAGTTCCTCCGATGAAACGTCCGCTCACATAAGGCATATTGATCTTATTTGCAAACTCTCTCACCAAAGCTGAGGCTTCTTTTTTACCACCTACAAATAAAATTGTTTTATTTTCTTTTGCTAATGACTTTATATATTCGAGAGTCTTTGAGAAGACTTTTTCTGTTTTTTCTAGATCGAAAATATCAATGCCATTTTTTGTATTAAAAACGAATTTTGACATAGAAGGGTGTCTTCGTGACTTTCTGAGTCCAAAATGAGCACCAACTTCGTACATTTTTTCTATTATTTTGTTTGTCTGCATAGTACAAAATAGCCTATCAAATATTTGTATCCAAGTCAACAGAATTATTATTTGATTTTGAGAAGAGATTATTTAGTTTTACTCTAAAATAGGCTCCCAAATAGTGCTCTGCAATGCCCATGAGAACTATAGCAAGCAATAGTCCGACTTCCGCAAAACGCAAATAATCCTTCAAGAGATAGTATGAGGCCGAGAATATTATTCCGAGAGCGGACATAAGGACAAACCAAATTCCACCACCTATGATATCTGCTTTCATATATTGTCTTGGAGTAAGCCCTACGGCTCGAGCTCTCAATATGATAAATCGATTGACAAAGTATATAAACTTACAAATCATGATTGTGACAGTGGGACGAGATTTGAGGCCTTTATCGAGAAATGGTAAAAGTTTTGCAATATGTCGATGTGGCAAGAACTTTTCGATATATGGTCCTGCCCAATACCATAGATAATCTCCGACATACATGGCAACCAGAGCGACTAGTAAAGTAAGTGGTAGAGGTAGATATCCCAATTCTGAGACGAAAATACCGATGAGTAAGGCGAGTTCCCCCTCGATGGTCATGAAGAAAAATAGGATAATATAGGATATGACTGGGTCCTTTATAATATTATCCATTATGAATGATTCCATTTGTTGTTAGATTATAGCAGACTCTTCATCACCTTTTTCCACATATTGCTTTAATGAAGCTATAATAGGCTCCAGTTTGCCATCTAATATTCCAAATATATTGTGCCAACTCTCTTTGATTCTATGGTCTGTAACTCTATCTTGAGGAAAATTGTATGTTCTAATTTTTTCAGACCTATCTCCTGTACCAATCTGATTTTTTCTGAGTTCGGTAAACTTTTTCATTTCCTTTTCTTCCTCAAGGGCTTCGAGTTTTGCAGTCAATATCTGCAATGCTCTTTCTTTGTTTGCACTTTGACTACGTTCGACTGTAGATCTCACATCGAGACCTGTGGGTCTATGGATCAGACGAACGGCTGTCTCTACTTTATTAACATTTTGTCCACCCTTACCACCGGATCTAGAAAATTCTACATCAAGATCTGCTGGATTGATGACATACTTGGTCTTTGTTCTTATGGGTAATATTGCGACTGAGGCTGTCGATGTATGTATTCTCCCCATCTTTTCAGTTTCTGGAACTCTCTGTACTCGGTGAACTCCAGTTTCATATTTCAAATCATCATAGACTCCCGTACCTTTTATTTCTATTGAAGCACTTTTGTAACCACCGAGATCATTCTTTGATTCTTCGATAATCTTTGTTGACCAGCCTTTTACTTCAGAATATCTCTTGTACATATCAAGTAATTCTTGAGCAAAAAGAGCCGCCTCATCTCCTCCTGCACCAGCTCTCACTTCGAGTACTATTTGTGAAGGCGATTCGTCTTCTTTTTCTTCATCATTTATTATTTTCTTCATCTGTTCTTCTATATCACTGAGTTGTCTATCTATATTCTCTAGATCGTCTTTACCGAGTTCTTTCATGGATTCGTCCTTTGACATAAGTTCAAAAAGCTCAAGCCTTTGCTTGATTAGATTTTCATAAGTTTCAGCGAGATAAGAGGTCTTATGATTCGACTTGTAGATGTCGATATTGATCACGATAGTCTACTTTTTTGCTTTTGCCCTTCTTGAATTGAATTTTTCAACTCTTCCTGCTGAGTCTATGATCTTTTCTTCACGTGTATAAAATGGGTGTGACGAACTAGATATTTCGATATTGTACAATGGATATTCTTTTCCATCTGTCCATTTTCCTTTTTCTTTTGTTGAAATGGTCGAAGAAATCAAAAAATTCTTTCCGCTAGTATTGTCGGAAAATATAACAGGTCTATATTCCTTTGGGTGTATGTCTTTTTTCATGAAAATAATATAGCAGAGCTTTTTGAATAATGCAAATAGGGATTTTCTTATTATTATCGCTCAAATCCTTCTATAAATATTTACCTTCTCTTAACATTTTCGCTAACTGAGCCTTTCTAATAGACAAAATTTGGCAGGATTTTGCGAGTTCACTGACTTTTTCATGATCTTTGACTTTCTCAGATTTTCTTATTTCTGACATATTATCTGATAGTCTATTGTTTATATTTTCAACCTCAAGGTTGATAAAAAGCTCTTCTATAGTATGTTCATTTGCATTTGAACCAAAGTTTATCTCAGCTTCAAAAGCATAATCTTTTACAACAATATTATTAAAATCGATATCTCGAAGAGTTATTGCCTTTAGTCTATTTGAATAGTCTGCTAATTTGTCCTTATCATCTTTGAAAAGATAATATATAAGACCAATCAATCTCCTTTCGATAATATTGGTCTTTTCGACAGGTACATCTTGCTTAGCAGTTGTTGGTTTTGTGTCCATATCTTTTTCAACTGATAGCTTTACTTTTTTTAAATCTTCAATCAATGCTTGCTCTCCGATTTGGGACTTTTCACTAATCATCTTTATATAAAAGGATTGTTCGGAATGACTCTGAAGTAATGCTACGAGAGACAAGACCCTGTTTACTATCTGACCTGGCAATATTCTCTTATTTTGAAGGGTTTCATTTATGACATTATCGAGTTCAAATTCGATGATTGATTTTGTATTTTTCAATATTGAAACCCACTTATCTTTATTTTCCTTTATCAAATCAGCTGGATCTTTTCCTCCGACTATGTCAGCGATTTTTACATCCATTCCGAGTGATAAGGCAATCATAGATGCTCGGAGAGCGGCTTTTCTACCCGCATTATCAGAATCAAAAGCAATAACTATATTGTTTGATAATCTTTTTATGAGTCCAAGATTGTTTATTTGGCCTTCTTTGTCTCTTTCAAGTGCAGTAAGAGCTGTGCCAGACGAAGCCACGGTATTTCGAATCTGTGCTTGATGAGACATGATGAGATCCATTTGCCCTTCAACCAAAATAGAATAGTCGAGTCTCCTTATTTCAGTCTTCGCTTTTGATAAACCAAAAAGTGTTGATGATTTATCAAATACAGGCGTATCAGGACTATTTAGATATTTTGCAGATTTACCATCATCATTGAGTATTCTTCCAGTGAAAGCTATGACTCTACCACTAGAATCTTCTATTGGAAACATTATTCTACCCCGAAAGCGATCGTACATTCTTCCATCTCCCTCTGATGCTGACTTTATTAGTCCCGCTTTGTTTATGAGATCATTTGTATATTTCTTTCCATTTAGATATTTATGCAATGAATTCCATAATTCGGGAGCATAACCAATCCTAAAATCTTTTATAGTCTGATCTGTGAGGCCTCTATTTTTCAGATATTCCATTGCTCTTGTATTATTTTCCAATTCCTTTTCGAAAAATCTCGTAGCTTCCTCTAAGACTTCAAAGATTCTATCTTTTTCCGATGAATTTTGATCCGGTCGAAATGAAAGAGTAATATTAGCTTTATCCGCTAGTATCTTTAGAGCACCTTTAAAATCAATTCCCTCAATATTTTCTATGAATGAAAAGATGTCTCCGTGAGCATTGCATCCAAAGCAATAATAACTATTTCGATCTGGAGAAATATAAAATGATGGGGTTTTTTCATTATGAAAAGGACACTTTGCACGAAAATTCATGCCAGCTTTTTCTATTTTTAAATACTGAGAAATAACTGTTTCTATAGATAGTGCTTGTTTGATTTTTTCAACATCATTTCCTTTCATAATTTCATTATATATAAACTAAACAGCATATACTAGTAAAATTCTTCTATTTGTGATATATATTGACAAGACAACAATATGAATGCAACGT
>CAZRJE010000009.1:5049-10719 GCA_964600335.1 uncultured Candidatus Saccharibacteria bacterium | reverse complement strand
TTAAATAGATAATATTATTCTTCCGTTTCCTCTATTTTGGGTGAAAAAGAATCTATGAGTTCTTTCTTTGGAGATCCTTCAAAGCCAGAGCCGGCGGGAACGAGTCTACCGATAATAACATTTTCCATGAGGCCAGTGAGATCATCATCAGCGCCTCTTACTGCATTTGATATGAGTACACGAGTCGTATGTTGGAATGAAGCAGCAGACAAGAAACTCTTTCTTGAAAGTGATGTATCTGATATACCCATGACCATTTTCTCGCCCTTAGCGATTTCAAGGCCGAGTTTTTTGGCTTGAGCATTTTCTTCGATCAAAGTGATATCGTCAACAACCATACCTTCTGTCAGATTCGTTCCACCTGCAAATGTCACTCTCTTTCTTGAGAACATTTGTTTAACGATGATTTCGATATGCTTTCTAGATACAGTCTCACCCTGTAATTCGTATATCTTACTGACTTCTGTGATGACATAATCCTTTGCTCTTTCTTCTCCGCCGTACATAAATATCTCTTCGATATCTGCTGAGCCATCAGTCAATAAATCTCCTTTACTTACATGATCTCCTATTTTTACTGTTACAAATCTTCTGGCAGGAAATACATATTCAATTTCTGAGGCTTTTTTCTTAGACGATTTATCTTCGATATCTGGAAGAATCTTTATAGCTTTATCTTTACCAATTGCATTTATCGCGGTGATTGTACCATCGACGGTCGCAACAACAGCAGGACTCTTTGGTCTTCGTTTTTCAAATATTTCCTCGACTCTTGGAAGACCAGATGTGATATCTCCACCTTGAGAAGCAGCACCACCTTGGTGGAATGTTCTCATTGTAAGCTGTGTACCAGGCTCTCCGATAGCTTGAGCTGCTACTGTACCTACAGCTTCGCCTAGATTTATCATGCAGTTTTTACCTAGATCCAAACCATAACATTGTGCACAGACACCTCTTACTGTCTTACAAGATAGAGGTGAACGCACTTTGACTGAATCAATGTTTAGATTTTCTATTGTTTGTGCATCTGACTTCGATATTAGATGACCCTTTTCAAACAAGACATTTCCCTTTTCATCTGTTATATCCTGAGCCAAAATTCTACTTCGAATATTCTTTGATAATGGAATATTCATTCCTGATGCTGATTGTCTCTTTATTGCTATATATTCTTTTGTACCACAATCCTCTTCAGAAACCACAACGTCTTGAGCTACTACGAATAGTTTTCTAGTTAGATATCCAGCTCTTGCTGTGTTTAGAGCTGTATCTGTGAGTCCCTTTCTCGAACCGTGAGTCGTAATAAAGTACTCGATTGGTGTCAAACCTTCTTTTGCACATGAAGTAATCGGAAATTCGATAGTCTGTCCAGAAACTGAGGCAATGAGTCCTTTCATTCCTGCCATTTGTGTGATCTGAGACATTGAACCTCTAGCTCCAGAAGTTACCATATCGTATACAGATCCATTCTTATCAAGCGAAGAAGGAATCAATTTTTCTACATCACTCTTTGCTTTTTGCCAGACTTCGAGGTGTTTTCTCAATCTTTCTTCGTCGGTGAGAAGACCATCGTCAAATTGTTCAGTTACTTTATCTGATGCTTCTTTTGCTTTGGCGACAATATCTGCTTTTCCACTCGGAATGACGATATCATCGACTCCCCAAGTAGTACCAGAATATGTTGCGAAATCGAATCCGAATTTTTTGACTTTGTCCAAGATTGGAGCGACATTTTGTGCGCCAAAGAATTTGATCATATCGTCTACTATCGAACTCAACATCTTTCTATCAATAGATTTATTAATGAAAGCGTATTCTAGAGGTAGGATATCATTGAACAATATTCTACCGACGCTTGTCTCAAACAATGCACCTTTGTATTCTTCATACTTCTTTGTTTCAGGAGCCATTATTTTTATTTTTGCTCGAATATCGATATGTCCAAAACTATGAGCGAGAATTGCAGATTCTGGACTTTCAAAATATTTATTCTCTCCTTTCAAACCATCGACAATCTTTGTTACCCAGAAACAACCAAGAACAATATCAAGCATCTTTGCTGCTACTGTTGGGTCATTATTTCCTGGTTTCAAGATATTTTTATCAGCAGCCATGATCTCACGTGCTTCAGCTTGTGCTTCATCCGAAAGTGGTACGTGTACGGCCATCTGGTCTCCGTCAAAGTCCGCATTGAATGCAGTACATACTAGAGGGTGAACTTGTATAGCATTACCTTCGATCAGTATCGGCTTGAAAGCCTGTATTCCGAGTCTGTGCAAAGTTGGAGCACGATTCAATAATACGTATTTTCCATCGATTACTTCTTCGAGAATTTCCCAAACTTCCTTTATACCATCTTCTATAAGTCTATTGGCTGTTCGAATATTGAAAGCCATTTCTCTCTTTAATAATTGAGATATTACGAATGGTCTAAACAATTCTAGTGCCATGTGCTTTGGCAGACCACATTCATTAAGTTTCAATTCTGGTCCAACGACAATGACTGAACGTCCAGAATAGTCTACTCTTTTACCGAGAAGATTTTGTCTAAACAAACCTTTCTTTGATTTCAAACTGTCGGAAAGCGATTTGAGAGCTCTCTTTTCTCTCTGAATAGCAGCAGCACCTTGTGAAGAACTATGTCTGATTGAATTATCTATGAGAGCGTCGACCGCTTCTTGCAATATTCTCTTTTCATTTCGAATGATTACTTCGGGAGCATTTATTTCTTTGAGTTTTAGTAAACGATTATTTCTATTTATCACTCTTCGATACAAATCATTTACATCTGAAGTTGCAAATCTTCCACCTTCGAGAGCAACCATTGGTCTTAGGCCTGGTGGAATCACAGGAATACGAGTGATAAACATCCATTCTGGGCGAAGCTTTGCTTTATTCATCTGTTTTACAAGTGAAAGTCTCTTGCTGACTTTTTCTCTGTCAGATGATCCTGCCTCTTCGAGATCCTTTATCAATTGCTTCTCAAGATCTTTGAGATCGATCTTCTTCATAATCTCATATATAGCTTCACCTCCGATTCCAGCCTCAAATATCGAGCCGTATTTCATAGAATATTTATGAAATGCAACTTCATCGAGTACTAGGCCAGGTACTATAGAATCTACTTCTTTCTTTGCATTTACGAGCAAATCCTTGAGAGCTTCTTTTGTCTTATCATCCTGAGCGTTTTTGACTTTTGCTTTGTATTCACTGTCCAAATCTTTTAGAAAAGTATCTTTTGCATCTTGATGAACATTTGTGACTATATAACCTGCAAAATATATAACTTTTTCTACATCTTGAGCAGACATGCCGAGAATTAGTCCGATACGAGATGGTACTGATCTCAAAAACCAAATGTGAGATACAGGTGATGCCAAATCGATATGACCCATTCTCTCTCTTCGAACGATCGAGCGTGTGATTTCAACTCCACATTTTTCACAGACTATACCTTTGTATCTTATACCTCTGTATTTACCGCAATAACACTCATAATCTTTGTCGGGACCAAATATTCTTTCATCAAAGAGACCATTCTTCTCGCTTCTTTGTGTTCGATAATTAATCGTTTCTGGTCTTGTGACCTCGCCGTATGACCATTCCAATATTTTGTCAGGTGAAGCCAAACATAGTCGGACTATATCGAAGTCCTGAGGATCATACATTTTCTTTGGGATATTTGTATTCATATTATTCTTGGTCTATTAGACGAGATGATTTGATAAGTTCGACATTAAGTGCCAATCCACGTAATGTCTTCAATAAGACATTAAATGAGGCAGGCAAGTTTGGTTGTTTTAATTTTTCACCCTTAACGATTGCATCAAATGTCTGTGAACGACCGACAATGTCGTCTGACTTTACTGTCAATATTTCACGCAACATATGTGCAGCTCCATGACCCAAGAGGGCCCAGACTTCCATCTCTCCAAATCGTTGTCCTCCACCTTGAGCTTTACCTCCGAGTGGCTGTTGAGTGATCAAAGAATATGGACCTATAGAACGCATATGTATCTTGTCTTCCACCATATGGTGTAGCTTCATGATGTACATATATCCGACGGCTACCGGTTGCTTGAAATAATCTCCTGTTCTACCGTCTCTCAACGTCATCTTTCCTGAAGCATCATATCCTGCTTTTACCAATTCTTGTTTTATTTCTTCATCCGTTGCACCTGTAAATGGAGGGACGATAGCTTGATAACCGAGAGAGTTTGCAGCTAAACCTAAGTGCAATTCGAGAATCTGACCCAAATTCATACGGCTTGGAACTCCAAGTGGTGTCAAAATAACATCGACTGGTCTGCCATCATCCATATATGGCATATCTTCTTCTGGCAAAATCTTTGATATAACACCCTTATTTCCGTGTCTTCCTGCCATCTTGTCACCAACTGTTACATTTCGAACAGAGGCGACTTCTATAAATATTTTCTTTATTATTCCAGATTCCAGTTTGTCGCCATTTTCTCGTGAGAAGACTTTTACTGATATTATTCTTCCTCTCTTTCCGTGTTCCATTCTCTTTGATGTATCCTTTACATCGCGAGCTTTTTCACCAAAAATGGATCGGAGTAATCGCTCTTCAGGTGTAAGCTGAGTCTCTCCTCTTGGACAAATCTTTCCAACCAAGATATCTCCAGGACGAACTTCAGCACCAACTCTGATTATTCCTTCTTCAGTGAGATTTTTTAGTTTATTTTCACCGACATTTGGTATGTCACATGTTGTGATTTCTGGACCGAGTTTTGTATCTCTTACATTTACTATTACTTCTTCGATATTGATCGATGACCATTTGCTATTTTTTACAACTCTTTCTGACAATATGATCGCGTCCTCATAGTTTGATCCTGACCATGACATAAATGCAACGAGAGCGTTGTGTCCCAAAGCTATCTGTCCATTGTCTGATGTTGATGTATCTACTATGACTTCTCCTTTTTTGACAGAATCACCGACATTTACGATTGGTCTTTGATGAAATGCTGTAAAACCATTTGTTCTTTCAAATAGTGTTAGATCATATTCGTATTTCTTACCTTTTTTACCTCGAACTATGACTTTCTTTGAATCTACATAATCAACTTCCCCATCTTCTTCTGCGACTACTACTCTGCCTGTATCTCTTACTGCCTGCTCTTCTACTCCTGTTGCTACAAATGGTGCTTCAGGAACTAGACATGGTGTAGCCTGCTTTTGCATGTTCGATCCCATGAGCGCTCTGTTTGCATCGTCATGGTTCAAAAACGGAATAAGTGAGGTACCAATCGAGAATGCTTGGTTTGTTGCAATATCGATAAAATCTACCTCAGTCTTCTTTGCGAGACTTGGCTTTCCATTGACTCTAACTTCGACAATGTCTTCTCTTATCTTTCCATTTGCATCTCGAAGTGTTGCACCGTGAGCAATCTTATAATTTTCTTCTTCTAGAGCATTTAGATATGATATTTCATTTGTTACAACTCCATTTTTTACTTTTGCATAAGGAGTTTCGATCATTCCAAATTCGTTTAGCCTAGAATAGGTTGACATACGCAAAATAAGACCGATGTTTGGACCTTCTGGTGTCTGAATAGGACAAAGTCTACCATAGTGAGAAGGATGTACGTCACGTACTTCAAATCCAGCTCTATCTCTCGACAATCCTCCAGGACCTAGAGCAGA
>CAZRJE010000009.1:0-4949 GCA_964600335.1 uncultured Candidatus Saccharibacteria bacterium | reverse complement strand
CTCATATATATAGCACCATCAGCTTCTGTCTCTATTTCCATCCATACACCTCTTGCTGGTATGATTTTTGCACCAAAAAATGTCTTTCCTTTGACATCATTTGCCGTAAAGAATATTCCAAACGATCTAGCAAGTTGAGGTACTATGACTCTTTCTACACCATTTATGATAAATGTACCGTGTGGCGTCATAAGTGGTACATCTGCCAAGAATATCTCTTGCTCTTTTTCGGTGTTGAGACTCTTATTCTTCAAATTTACTTTTACTTTGAGTTGACCTTCATAAGTTGTCTTTCTATCCTTTGCAACTCTTTCTCCATGCTTAGGTACTACTAATTCTGCTTTTCCCAGAGTGAGTTCAAATTTTTTCTGAGAATAGTCAGATATCGGAGAAAATTCCTTCAAAAGTTCAGGAATTTTATTGTCTATAAGATCCTTAAACGAATCGATCTGAAGTTCGACCAAATTTGGAACTTTTACCAAAGGATCTACGTATTTAGCAAAATATTTTTTTGGTCTTGCGTTTTTTTGTAATGTGGACATAGAATTACGACAAAAGCCCCATTTCGTGGGGTTTTCTAATAAACTAGCGATTATTTCTAATCACGGTTGGATTAATTTTAAGCCTTGTAATCCTCCGCGAGGCCGGAACTCAATCGGCGAAGTTGTGTCAAGGCTAGCAGATTGTAGATATTTGTCAAGTATTTTGTGGAAAACTAAACCTTTTCTCGCCAATCATTAATCTTTTTATGATTTCCAGATAAAAGTACTTTTGGTACAGAATATTTCTTACCTTTATATGTGAGTGCTTCTGGTCTTGTATATACATGACTACTAGATATTCTATTTTCTTCTATTGAAGCATTGTTTCCGAGTACTCCATCAATTCTTCTTGATATTGCATCTATGATTACCATTGCAGGCAATTCACCGCCAGTCAAAGTATAATTTCCTATAGAAATATCAGTTGTTTTGAATATTTTATTTACTCTATGATCAATACCTTCATATCTACCACATATTATAATAATATGATCATACTTTTTAAATTGTTCTGCTGTTTTGTTTTCAAACATCTTACCACTTGGACTTAATGATAGTATCTTTACCTTTCCACGTACTTTCTTGATTTTTATGAGAGCAGATTCTATAGCCTTGATCACAGGAAGAGCCTGCATGACCATTCCAGGGCCTCCTCCATATGGCTTATCATCGACACGAAGATATGGCTTGTCTTTTTTTGACTGAATCTTTGTTGGCTTTACAAAATCACGAGGATTGTAAAAAGTCACAGAAATCTTCTTATTTTTTATTGCACGAGCAATGACTGATTCATTTAGATATGAATCCATGGAGTCCTGAAACAATGTAATTACATGAAAATTCATTCTTCTACTATACAACAATTTATCAGGATTTTCAATAGTTAGGAAATTCCGGCAAACAAAAAACACTCGATTGAGTGCTTTTTGTTTTTCTCATTATTACAACTTTAGGTCCGCCATTGCTTCATCAACTGATTTTGATGCCGATCTCTCTGTAGGTTGCATTCTAACACTGCCCTCCGGTTCATTTATCTTGAGATTTACTCTGCTATTATTTTTCATTCCCACAACTCTCAACAATGTTCGAATTGATTTTGCTGTATTACCTTGTCGACCAATTATCTTGCCCATATCTTGAGGGTCGACTTCGAGAGTGAGTAATACACCCATTTCATCAACTGTTCTATTAATCTTAACTTTCTCAGGCTTGTCTACCAAGGCCCTGATAACCATATCTAGAAATTGCTGATCTGCGTTCATTTTATTCTTTCTTAAAACTAATAAGGTACAGCGAATCTGTACGTCAATATTGTAACAGATATATCCACAAATACAATAATTCACAATTTGTCATGATATAATTTACGAATGATGCACATAAATCTCATCCTTCACAATGTGACTGCTATCATCTCTATCATTATTGCAGTCGGTATGATCATGTTCTTGTACTTTAATAATAAGCATAGCATGACAAATATCATGCTCGCTCTTACATTTTTATGTACGGATATCTTTTTGATATCACATCTCATTGGAGTAAATACAACTGATTCAAGTCTTTCCAGAAATGTATTCATGCTTAATATATTTACGATGTGGATCGGTGTATTTAATTATCATAGTGTTTGTTCATTCCTCGAAAAAACTGGAAAAAGAAAACTGGTACTTTGGTTATTGTATAGTACTACAGCTATATTCTCAGTATATTTTCTCGTAGATCAAGCGAGCTTCTTATTGCCCTCTATACCCAAGATGTATTTCCCAAATTACTACAATCCGGGACCACTAAACTGGATTCGTGTGGCCACGCTTTTCATCATCATGGTACCCCTTATCATTTATGAGTTTGCAGATTCGTATTTTAAAACTAATGACGACAAAAGAAAGAGATTGATCAAATACTTTACACTCATGGTTGTCTTTGGTTATGCATTTGGAGGTATACCAAACTTTCTTGTATACGGTATTCACATTGATCCATTTTGGGGAATGTTTACATCTGTATTCATCTTCGCCCCATTTCTCTACGGAGCATATAACTATGAATTGTTTGATATACGATTTATTGCAAAACAGGCTTTCCTATACGGACTCACTATCGTCGTCGCTGGAGGCGTGATCATGTTGGTAGAATATGCAAACAGATATATATCCACTATCAATCCGAATTTCCCTTCTTGGGTAAGTCCGTTCATATCCGGTATTGTCTTTACAATCATCGCCACCTCTGTCTGGCGACAATTGAAAAAAACTGACCTATTGAGATATGAATTTATAACGATTGTCACACACAAATTCCGCACCCCTCTCACTCATATAAAGTGGGCTTCAGAAAATCTAATGAAAAATAATCTTAATGAAGATTGTAAGACTCAACTCGCATATATTCAGACTGCCGAGACAAAATTGTCTCAACTTACTGATCTACTAGCTCGTGTCTCTAGTCTAGATAGTGATAAAAGTGATTATGAATTTAAGAAGACAAATATCTCTGAGCTTATATTTGATATTCTTGATTCTCTAAATAAGCAAGGAATATCTGTCGACTCAAAACTGATGACACATGTCGAACCGAATCTCTTTGCAAGATGTGACTATATTCGATTTCGTTTTGCTCTTCAAGTCTTGATTGAAAATGCAATAAGCTATAGTCCGAAAGGTTCTCCTATCGAGATCAGACTTGAGAAAAATAATGACGGGAATATCGTATATATAGTCAAAGACCAAGGTATCGGTATTGATAAAAAGGATTTCAACTTACTATTTACAAAATTTTATCGTACAGAAAGGGCTCAAACCATGGACACCGAAGGTATGGGTATAGGTCTATATATGACAAAAGTCATTGTCGAAAATCATAAAGGTACTATCACTGTAAGCTCTGAAGGACAAGATAAAGGTAGTACTTTTACAGTTAGTGTTCCTGGGTATGAATGAAAATTTTTATGATTTTACAAAGCTGGACCCACCGCATCTAATTTATCGAGATTTTCAATATCCGCTCTAATAACTTCCAATAACTCTTGCATTCGTCTTAATAACTCAATTCTCTTTAATGTGATTAATGCGGCAACACTATCAGTCTCTGAAATCTGGGGAGTATTTTCTGGGACTTGTCTTTTTAACTCTTCTATATCTTTTAATGTGCTAGCTTCCCAATCTTTCAATTTTCTGTAAAATATCGCATATTTGTGAATCGCCTCATTGAGTTTAAAAGCCTGATCCTCGGCATCTGCTTCGCTATAAAATGGTCCTGAAATCAATTCCAGTCTATTCTGTAAATCAGAAATATAGTTTTCAGGAATAGAATGCGAAAACTGTAAGGATTTAACATAGTCTAAAACGCTTTTTTTATACACTTCTCTCAATCTCAATGCTTCTTCAGTAGTTTGACTCTCTAAAACACTTTGAGTTTCTGATGACATAATTTTTAATTAATTAATAATCTTTATGTGATAATTATACGATGTTAATATGTCTTTTACTACTGACTATTCAGTGTGACATATATAGATTTTAAATGGTGATATATAGATAGCAACAATTGGAACATGATTCGATATGCCACAATCGGTTTCTTCGTATCATTACTCACCCTGAGTACCACTTACAAACGCTATAAAGAAAGTCGTGAGAAGGTGTGGGATGTACAACGACGAGTGGAGTGGTTTATGAAACGGTTCAGGGATCTCTTTACGGGAGCTCCTCTTTCATCATTCAAGACCAAAGAATCCCTATCTCAGGCCGTCTCGGTAAAGATAGTGTCTGCAGTGAAAGATGCTCTTATTAACGGAGTCGCTTTTGGTAATACTTAATCGTTGCGTCTTGTTCTCATAAATTTAGTTGAACACGCAAATGCAGTCGGTCTCGAGCAAAACTGGGAAACCTACATTGGCAATGTTGCCAAGACTCTCGACATTTACGAAAGCTTTAACTGGCAGATTTGATGGAAACGCATTGCTGTCCTACGGGTGTAGGACAGCAGTTTTTTATAAAAAAGCGCTTTTTCAGCGCTTTCGTCTAGTGATGGTAATGTTTGTCTTAAAAATTCAGATTTCATTTTGTAAAGACCTTGACTGACCGCCTCCGCTTGATTTTTCGATTTTTTGGCGACGGCAAGTAAAATTAATTTCGAAATTTTTTTGAAAATTCGAATACTACACCCAATTACGCATATCACCCTTACAAATGCGCAATCTTGAGAGGTGTTCAGAAATCTTCGATTGGTAAATAAAAGAGACAGGCGCCACCTTGGTAGATGACGCCCGTTGAAGTTTCTTCTATCTGTGGGATTACTTGTAGCCCACCAATCTCAAGCCAAGGCCGCGTTGAAGCGTGCGATGTAATACTCGGCATAATACCCAAAAATCGGGGTATGATTTAGCATTACCACGGCTTCATT
>CAZRJE010000008.1:14564-21530 GCA_964600335.1 uncultured Candidatus Saccharibacteria bacterium | reverse complement strand
TGAAAACTGAATATGAAAACACGTGAAGGACAATTAGGTCTTCGGCGCCTTTGTGGAGATTTTGACGATAAACAATTACTCGCTCAACTTCAAGAATTAGGGGCCCATGATGCAGTTCGTGAATTGCAAGAACAACAACAAATCGTTCGTAGAATAAATCGCGAACTGATAGTTGAAAATCCTGAGCTTTTTGATGTCGATGCCAAGGATTCAGGCGCTGTCGATAGGAAAGCTGATGAGATTACGCGAGACGATCTGTCTTCGCGACTCTCTGCTTTGCTTATTAACACGAGACACGAGCGAGGTTACATTTTCTTCGCAAATAGATGGGTGCACAAGACATTTATCTATTTTTGTCTCTATTCGTGTGGTCTTGTACCTCTAGTACCGCTATCTCTGTTTCTGATTTTATCCCCATTTCGTTGGGGATTCAGTGTCGGATGTCTCGGTCTCGTCACTTGTCTAGTGGCGGGAGTGCTGTTGTGGTTCAAAACAAAAGTGAAGTAAAGAAAGAAAAAAATCGGTATGAAACTGAGCGTGAATAAAGTACTGTATACATTATTTCCCGCACTCGCACTGTTGCTCGCGGGATGTGGTGAACCTGTTCCACCGAATAAGGTGGCCATCGTTGTGAAGACGATGGGTGAGAGGTCGACAAATGTCGTGGCTTCGTCTGAGCTGTTTTGGGCCAGGCGATTGCCGTTTGGTTCGTCGATGAGTCCGGGGATTCGAGTCTATATCTTTCCTCTTGGACTTCAAGACTATAGCTTCAACCAAGAGGGCAGTTACGAATCGCCAAACAACGATCCAATCGAGGTCGATTGTATTGGTGGTCATTTGAAGTTCGATGTGAATCTCCAGATGTATATCGATACGTCAGTGACCAATCTCGCTGAGAGGTTGTTGGCATTCATCAACGATCATCAACTTCAGTCTTACAATGGGGAGCATAACATGCTTTCTCGTTGGGCTGGGGAGAAATTGAAGCAGTTCGTGCGCGAACCGCTCGCACCGCTTTGCCTGAATAGGCAAATGATCGATGTTATCAGATCAAAGAAGGAATTCAACGATGTCCTTCTTGAGGCCATGAATCGGAGATTCAACAAATATGGCCTCGTATTCTGTGCAGCAGGAATTACTTCCCCGATTTATATTCCTGACGATCAGAAAGGTCGGATTGTGTCCGTCGTGCAAAATGAATACAGGAATCAGGCTCTGATTCGACGCAATACGGATTACAACCCTGTGACAAACGCTATCGTTCAGATCGAGCAAGTTGGTCTGACAGAATGTCAGAACGCCTTGAATGAAGGCGTTACTGAGAGTGCTCGAATCGAAAACGAAGCATGGACCAAGAGACGTGAAGCCCTTATCTCTGTGGTTGGTCCATCCAATTATGTTCGTCTTGAGTCTATGTTGGCAATGTCGGCGGGTCTCACGAACAGTCATTTGGAAATCACATTGGTTCCGAGCTCTCTCATGAGTCTCGGTGCCCAAATCGGTGTGCCTGAAAAAGCCGAAATGAAAACTGCGCTCGATAATCGTGCAAAGAAGTGAACGACTATGAGAAAAGGACACTCAACAAACGAAAGTTCAATGACAATGAAAGCCATAATTGCATTCTGTGGACTCATTCTCGCCGCCATTGTGGGATACAATACAGTCAATGTGACCTACGTGGTCCAGGGTGAGAAAGTCTTCGCTTACAGTGTTAGTTCTGGGAAGAAGGTAAATCCGATTGAAAACCCCCTTCTTCCAACAGGATTCAATTCGTCATTTGGTTTCAACCAGAGGTTCTTCTCTGTGCTTGGTACCATTATGGACTATGAATTCACGGCAAACGTGAATTCGGGATCGAGTCGATACAACGAAGCTCTCACGTGGAATTCTGAAGAGGGTATCGTAATGTCGGCTGATTACAAAATCTATGGAAGAGTCACCGATCCTTGGGAATTCTTTCTCCACTTCGGCGAACCGGAGCATGACTATCGGATCGCCAAAGGTAAAGACCCGAGGGTATACGAGGCCCTGAGACAAACTGGTCGAGTAATGGACCAACGTCTCAATGAGTACGCTTGCACAAACCGTACTGAGTTGCTTCGTACACATCCTGATGTACTCAAATCGGTCTTGCTCAAGAATGCGCAGGAGTACATGAGGAAGTTTGGATTTGAAGTTACGGATTTGATTTTCATCGGGAACTTTCAGTATCCCGATGGTGATACAATCACGCAGGCTCGAAAGGAGATCGTTGAGCTTGATTCGGAGATTCGAAATGCGACCCAGTTCGCAACTAATCAAGCAAATCAGGTACAAATTGCAATCAACAGTGCCCGACGTGCAAGAGACGTGAGGATTGAGGGAGCGAAACGTGCAGCGTCTGCATTGCTTGCCGAGACCGCCGGCATCTCAAATGCTCTGAAAATGTCGGTCGAGCAAATCGGAGTCGAAGGTACTATGCAACTCCGACAAGCTCAGATGAGTTCTGAGCTCGCCAGGGCGGGGATTCTACAAACAGTTATCTTGGATCAACATTCTGTTCTCGGACAGAGTTTCTATTCCAAGTAAATCAAGTGAACATTCACCCCGCGGACCAGAGATGGTCCGCGGGTTTTCTGTAATGTTAAATCCGTTTTCTTATCCTGAGGCCTAGGCCGGGATCGAACCGGCGCATAACAGTTTTGCAGACTGTCGCGTTAACCAACTTCGCCACTAGGCCATTTTTATCATCTTCAAAATAGAATTCTATACTGTTTTCTCAATTTCGTCTATTCTTTGCCTATTTTTTTCACCCACATCAATTTCAGCATCAAAGAATGGTAGACGCATCAGTTTTGAATGTTTCTTTACATATTCACGGAAATCTGAAAGTCTTCGATTTATAAATTCGAGAGCGTTGGCTTCTTCGGAAGCAGGAAAAACACTGAAGAGAATCTTTATGTTTGATGATTTGGAGTGCATATCAACATGAGTCACTGTGATCAATGATTTGCCACTAGATTCTCGGGCAAAAAATTCTGAGGCAAGGTGTCTAACTATCTCTTTTATTCTTTCTTCTGTTTTATTCATTTATTTTTCAATTATTCTGAAAGCTTCTATTCGGTCTCCAGCGACAATATCCATCTTGGATTCGATTTGGGCACCAAATTCATATCCTTCATTTATCTCAGAAACTTTCTTTTTTTGTTGTTGTAATTCTTTTATTATACCTCTCGCTATTTCTGTGTCACGACGAATGATTTTTACTGTAGATCCAGTTTCTATTGATCCTTCTTGGACTTTTCCACCGACGATTTGTCTATCTTTTTCCCGAGAAAAGAAAGCGAGGATTTTTGCTTTACCAAATACTTGCTCTACGTATTCTTTTGGAATATTTTCGGAGACTTTTTGTCTGATGAAATCAGTAAGTTCGTAGATAATATCGAAACTTTTCACGGTGAGAGGAATGGCACTTCTTTCTACCATTGCGCGAGCTTTATCATCCATCTCAACCCCAAAACCGAGAATCATCACTTTTGGATTGGCGATTGTCAATTTTATATTATTTTCATTTATAAGTCCTATTCCTTGATCGACGATATTTATTTTTACTTTATCATTTTTAATTTTACCTAGTTCGTGTTTTATACCATCGAGAGAACCGATAGAGTCTGCTTTTATCATGATTGGTAATACAATCTCTTCATTTGTATCTTTATCTTCAGTGTCTTTATTTTTTGTCTTTTTTGTAGTTTCTGTATTTGTGAGTCTATTACTTAATTGTTGGTTTGTATATTCTTCAGTCATCTTTTCAGCTTCTTTTTTTGACTTCACAACAGAAAATTTCTGTCCACAGCTTGGGATTTTATTCCAACCCACGATGATTATGGGCATACTGGCACCTGCCGTATCGATTTTTTTATTATTGACATCTTCTATATATCTAACAGGTGTAAAAGAATCATTCGATACTATAAATTCTTGAGTATTTAGCGTCCCGTCTTTGATGACTAGTGTTGCAGATATGCCTTTTTTCTTATCAATTTCAGATTCTACTATAAAGCCAGAAGCGTGTTTATTTGGATCGGTTTTTAATTCTGCGAGATCTGCTGACAATAATACAAGATCCATAAGTTCGTCGATCCCAGTACCTTTTACTGATGAAATTGATACACATGGAATATTTCCACCCCAACCCTCGACATATATTTCATTTTCACCGAGACTTTGTTTGGTTCTATCAATATCGGCATTTGGTTTATCGATTTTGTTTATAGCGACGATATAGGGAATATTTGAATTTTTGATGGTATTTAGAGCTTCTATCGTCTGAGGTTTGACTCCATCTTCAGCAGATACAACCAATATCGCAATATCAGCTATTGTTGCACCTCTTTCACGGATAGAACAAAAAGCTTCATGTCCAGGCGTATCGAGAAAAGTGATCTTTCTTTTTACACCATCTTTACTTGTATATTCTGCTTCATAGGCACCAACGTGTTGGGTTATACCTCCTGCTTCACCTTCAACAATATTTGTCTTACGAATATAATCGAGAAGAGTTGATTTACCATGATCGATATGACCCATAACTACTATTACGGGGGCTCTGTTTACAGATTTTCTGTCCATTTCCCAATGATAACACGGAAAATGAAACTAGTAAATCAGCTTTTATAGCCAATTTGCAAAGATGAGACTAGCAACGACAATATTTATAAGATTGATAGATGTATCAATCAAAAATAATTTGAATGAATTTCTATGCCAAAGAAAATATGAAAGATTTATCGGCATCATAAAAGCCAACCAAATGATGAAACCTACAAATATTGATCCCAAAGATGAGTCAATATTTAGAGTGATAATTGTAAAATACAATATTGTACATGAGATTAAAGAAAAGATTAGATGTACAATATATGAAGAATAGATTGATTTCTTACTTACAAATTTTTCATGTGATTGATTTGTGAGTTTTATCCAGATTTTTCCAAAGACAAAAGGACCGTACCAAAGAGAGCTCAAACCAAAAGTAATAATTGCTCCCATAATGATTGGCCAGAGATTTACATTTTCCATAATATTTGTATTATCATATAATATAAGACAAGACTATCATGAATCATCCATCAGTAAAAGCAGTCTTTATCTCAATTATATTATTAGTTTTTGGTATTGCATTGTATGTACTATCTCAAAACAGCCATTTTTCTTCATACAATAAGGATCAAATATATATAGGAAACAAATATTTTAGTGTTTATATAGCAAACACAGAAGATAAAAGACAATTAGGTTTAGGGAATTTGAGAGATATAGACAAAAATCAAGCAATGTTATTTGTATTTGATGGTCCTGATACATATCATTTTTGGATGAAGGATATGAATTTTAATATAGATCTCGTATGTATAGATATGGCAAAAGAAGTAAATAAAATTTACGAGAATCTCGATCCTGAGTTATTTCCAGAAGTTTATGAATGTCCATTTCCTACAAAATACGCTTTAGAATTGAAGGCAGGTGAAATATCAGACACAAAAATCAAGATTGGTGACTCGATCAGAATAGAAAATATGTAGAAAATTTTTTTCTTTCGTGTTGTATTTAGTTATCCACAATATTTTTATTTTCGAAAGGAGTAAAATACATCTTACAGTAAATTTTATTATAAAAATAACCTAAGAGTGTTCCGCCACACTCAAAGCATATGCCAAAAAGAAAAAAAGCTTCAACAAAAGCTAAAGATAAAGGTCCGTCGATTAGTACGATCATGAAGAGAGATGGTACTATCGTACCTTTTGATTTTGAAAAGATAGTCGCAGCTATCTGGAAAGGTATGAGTTCCATAAATGAAGGTTCTCCCGAAGAAGCAAAGATTGTCGCAAATCAAGTCTATGCAGAATTATTGAGAGTAAAAAGAAAATTCAAAAATTTCGTACCTGATGTTGAGGGAGTTCAGGATATAGTCGAAGCAGAACTCATGAGAGCTGACTATATCAAAGTCGCAAAGCATTATGTATTGTACCGAGAAGAGAGATCAAAGTTGAGGGCACAAGGTTTTGAGATACCGGAGAGAATTAGAAAACTTGCCGAAGAGTCAAAGAAATATTTCAAAAATGCTCTTGGTGAATTTGTATACTATAGATCATATTCGAGATGGATCGATGAAGAAAATCGCAGAGAGACATATATAGAGACAGTAGACAGATATATGGCATTCATGAAAGAAAATCTCGGAGACAAACTAAAAGAGACCGAATATAGAGATATTAGAGATGCTATTCTAAATCAGCAGGCTATGCCGTCCATGAGATTGTTCCAGTTTTCGGGAAAGGCCGCACGAGCTACACATGTATGTGCTTACAATTGTTCATATATTGCCCCAGAATCATTTCAAGATTTGGCCGAGATCATGTATGTATCGATGTGTGGTACGGGAGCAGGTTGGTCAGTCGAAAGTAGAAATGTAGAAAAGTTTCCTCAGATTGCTATGCAGAGTGGAGAAACAGTAGAAAAGCATGTAGTTCCTGATACAAAAGAAGGTTGGGCTGATGCACTTGTCCTTGGTATGAATACTTGGGCTTCAGGAAAAGATATTGAGTTTGATTTGAGTCAATTGAGACCAGAAGGAGCAAGATTAAAGACAATGGGAGGTAAATCATCAGGACCAGCACCTCTTCAGAGATTGTTGTCATTTACTAGACAAATTATGCTTTTGAGGCAAGGAAGAAGATTGAGGCCTATAGATCTTCACGATATTATCTGTATGATCGGAGAATGTGTAGTATCTGGCGGTGTACGCAGAAGCGCCATGATATCTTTGTCTGATTTGGATGATCAAGAGATTCGAGACGCAAAAAAGGGAGCGTTTTATATGACAAATCCTCATAGAATGCTCGCAAATAATTCTGCGATAT
This sequence comes from uncultured Candidatus Saccharibacteria bacterium, assembly GCA_964600335.1. Taxonomy (GTDB): domain Bacteria; phylum Patescibacteriota; class Minisyncoccia; order Phycocordibacterales; family PALSA-1337; genus C7867-002. The sequence goes on along the minus strand of CAZRJE010000008.1, from coordinate 14,628 downwards.
ATATAAACAAACCCACAAATGAAGAATTTCTAAAAGAATGGATGGCTCTCATTGAAAGTAGATC
>CAZRJE010000008.1:3251-14464 GCA_964600335.1 uncultured Candidatus Saccharibacteria bacterium | reverse complement strand
AACCCACAAATGAAGAATTTCTAAAAGAATGGATGGCTCTCATTGAAAGTAGATCTGGAGAAAGAGGAATATTCAATCGAGGTTCTTTGGCTCAGACTCTTCCTGAGAGAAGAATAAAATCTCTAAAAGAAATAAAAGGGTATTTTGATGTGACAGGCAATCATATTATCGGTCCCATGGGAACAAATCCTTGCGGAGAAATCATTCTGCGTTCAAAACAGTTTTGTAATCTATCCGAAATCGTCGCCCGTGCAGAAGATACAGAAGCAACTCTTTTGAAAAAAGTTAGGATTGCGACTATCATCGGTACATATCAATCAACCCTCACAAATTTCCCGTATCTTTCAAAACAGTGGAAAGAAAATTGTGAAAAAGAGAGACTTCTCGGAGTATCGATCACAGGTCAATGGGATTCACCTGTAGTTAGAAAACCTGAAGTCTTGAGAAAGTTGCGCGCTGAAGCAATAAAGGTAAACAAAGAGTATGCAAAAAGATTTGGAATCGGCGAATCTATGGCTATAACATGTACTAAACCTTCCGGCACTTTGTCCCAAGTCGTTGATTGTTCTTCCGGTATGCATCCACGCCATTCAAAGTATTTCATTCGCCGTATTCGTATCTCAGCAACAGATTCATTGTTCAAAATGTTGAAGGATCAAGGAGTACCATATCATCCAGAAGTCGGTCAAAATTCTGAGACTGCAAATACATATGTCCTTGAATTTCCAGTCAAAGCCCCAGCAAATTCTGTCTTCAAAGACGATATGACCGCTCTCGAACAACTCGAATATTGGAAAAATGTAAAACTAAATTGGACTGAACACAATCCTTCAATCACAATTTCAGTTGGAAACAATGAATGGATCGAGGTGGCAAACTGGGTATACAAAAATTGGGAGATTGTTGGTGGACTTTCATTCTTACCTAGAGAAGATCATGTCTATAAACTCGCTCCTTACGAAGCCATTGACGAAAAGAAATTCAAAGAATTGGCCAAGAAACTCGAGCACATTGATTATTCAAAGATTATCTCTTACGAAAAGATGAATGAAACTGATCTAAAGAAAGAATTGGCTTGTGTTGGAGGAGTTTGCGAGATAGCTTGATTGTGTGGTATAATACTATTGCACCACAATCGCGTTTTGCTAAGTCCTTTTAGGATTTCGCAGAATGAGGAAAGTCCGAACATTGAACCTTTAAATAGGTAAGGGTACAAGGTAATACCTTGAACAAAAATGTTTGATGCGAACAGAGACGTCTACGAGAGAAATCTTGTAGAAATCTTCTTTGAAGATTAGCTCTCATGGTGACATGAGAGGTGCAACGGCAAAACTCATACCTCAATGCAAGGTCGTGTCCCGAGCGAGTTCTTTATTCATTTTATGCATAAAGAACGAGTCGAGGGAAGAACCGCTTGAGATGCATGGCAACATGTATCCTAGACAAATGATTGTTATATCTACTTTTGTAGACGAAACAAAATTCGGCTTATGTGCTTATGAAAATACTCCCCAAAGGGAGTATTTTCATGTATTATGATACAATAATCATATTAAAATAAATCAAAATAAAATGTCGCAAAATAAATTTAATCATTTTTTGGAAGTGCTCAATTCAAAGCTTCTATATTTGTTAACATTCTTAATCCCGATATTTTTCATACCTTCTGTATTTGTATCACTTGATTCCACAAAATATCTTATATTTACAGTCGGTTCTCTGATTTTGGCCATTATTTCTCTTGCGAAGATATTTTCAGAGAAAAGATTTGATTTGCCTCACAAATTTGTATTTTGGAGTACATTACTTCTCATTCTTTCTCTACTAATTTCTTCTTTTTCTAGCAATAATCCTTATAAATCTATATTCGGTCAGGGCTTTGAAGTTCAGACTTTTGTCTTTATATTGTCCGCCATCATATTTACATTGATAGTGGCGTCTTTTGCAAAGACCAAAGAGAAGATTCTAAAGTTATTTATTTCTCTTTCACTGTCTTATGTTCTCTTACTTGTCTTTTTATTCCTCCGAATAATATTTGGACCTGAATTTTTGGGATTTTCACTCTTCTCATCTGTATTAGCGACTCCTATGATGTCTTATTATTCTTTGTGCATATTGGCTTCATTGTTTATCTTTGTATCGATTGCTCTCAGAAAATATATCTCTTTACCCAAGAGACCACGCATCACTCTCCTTGTATTGGAAGTCCTATCATTTGTAGTTGTCTTATTGAGTAACAATACAAAGATATACATCATTTCTCTAGTTGGCTTTATTGTATTTCTCATCACAAATATACTCTTAAAAAATCAATTCAAGAAATATTTTATTATCCCTCTAGTTATGTCAGTTATATTACTATTGTCTATAATTTTGAGATCTTCAATAATATCTCCCATGGTTCATTCATTGAGAGCTGATTATGGAGAAATAACTCTGAGTCAAACTCTAACAAATACAGTTCTTTCACAGACTTTAACTGAGAGTCCTATTGTTGGATATGGTCCAAATAGATTTATAGAAGCATTTGTAGATAGCAAAGGTATTGAGTTTAATCGATCACCGTTTTGGTCTGTAGAATTTTCGAGTGGTTTTAGTTTTGTCTCGACATATATAGTTGGTACAGGAATAATAGGAATATTGACGATATTACTTTTGCTTGCATTGTTTGTCGTATCACTCATCAAAATCAGAAATAAATTATCTACTGATCCGATGATGAAGTGTATGTTGACGGGCATAATTCCATCCATCGTTATGATCATAGTGTCGATGTTTCTGTATAACGGGGCTCACATGTACATCTTTATCGTGTCTATAGTCTTCGGTATATATCTATCTTTGGTTTCAGAAATCGGTATTTTCCCAAGACAAGAAATAGATATTAGCAAAACTCTCGTAAAAAATATCTTCCGTATTATCTCAGTATTATTCATCATTCTCTTTGCCTACTTTATTGTAAAGACAATAAATCAATTTATAGCTCTAAATTATTTCGGCAGAGGAATCAGAGAATTATCAGTATTAAATGGCGATCCATTGAAGGCGGAGAAATATTTTGAACAATCAATCAAGCATGATAGGCAAGATATATATTATCAGGCTCTTTCTGAGTCAGAGATTATGTATGTGGGTGCTTTGGTAAAGACTGTAAAACCAGATGATCAAAGTGGTATAAAAAAAGTCGGAGATATATTTAATAAAGCATTGAATAATGCAAAGATTGCCCAAAGTATCGATCCAAAAAATTATTACAATTTTGTCTCCGAAGCAAGAGTTTCTGAAGCTGCTCAGTTGGTTGGCATAAAAAATGGTTATGAAAATGCTGTAAATGCTTATAACAAAGCAATTCTCATAAACAAAGGTAGTCCAGTACTTTATCTTGCTCTCGCACGTATTCATGCAACAAACAACAATCTAGACGAAGCATTACTTACTCTTGGAAAGGCAATAGCGATAAAAAATGATTATCTCGATGCAATATTCTTGGCATCTCAAATATATGCAACTCAAGGAAAAGTAAATGATGCGCTTCTCGCCACTCAGGTTGCTCTCAAGATGAATCCAAATTCACAAGTCTTGTGGTTCCAGTCTGGAATATTGAAATATTCAAATAAAGATTATGAGGGTGCAGCTTCTGATCTTTTGAAATCTATAACTTTGCAACCAGATTATGCAAATGCTAAATATTTCTTGGGACTATCTATGGCAAAATTGGGTAAATATGCTGAAGCAATAAAGTATTTCACAGAATTGGCCTCTCAAAATCCAGATAATAAAGAGATTTCTGAAATATTATCTGATCTAAAAGCTGGTATTTCACCGTTTAAGGATGCTGTAAAACAAAGTCCGATAAAGAGCGCAAAATTACCGATCAAAGAAAAGAATAAATAAGAATGGTAAATAGGATAATAAGAGCAATGAGTAGAGAAATAAGCGGTCTTCATGAGGCTGCTTATATTCTCGCAACATTTGCTGTATTATCCCAGATCCTAGCACTCTTTCGTGACAAATTGTTCGCTCTTTTCTTCGGAGCGGGAGATATGCTTGATGTTTATTATTCGGCTTTTAGGATTCCCGATCTAATATTTGTTTCGATTGGGTCTATAGTATCAGCATCGATATTGTTACCTTATCTCATGAGTCATTTTGAAAAAGGTAAAGCAGATGGAAATCGTTTTGCAGATCAAATATTCACCGTCTTCTTTTTTCTTGTAATCATTGTCGGAATCGTAGTATTTATACTAGCCCCTAGACTCGTAGAATGGTTATTACCGGGCTTTCGTTATGATCCTCATCTTGGTGATCTCATCACCATGACTCGCATTATGCTTTTGTCTCCTGTACTTCTCGGTCTATCAAATCTTTACTCGAGTCTGACTCAAATGAATCATAGATTTCTCTTATATGCTTTGAGTCCTATTTTGTACAATATCTCGATAATATTAGGTATTGTCTTATTTTATCCAATCATGGGCATAACAGGTCTAGCTCTTGGAGTTGTCATTGGTGCATTTTTGCATCTCTTTGTTCAAGTTCCATATATGAAAAAAGAAGGTCTGGTCCCTAGTCTTACTTTTAGAATAGAATGGAAAAAGATTGGCAATGTATTTGCAAATGCTTTGCCTAGAATGGTAACGCTCTCGAGTAGTCAGTTGGCGACATTCTTTCTTGTATCTCTCGCATCCCTCATGGCTGTCGGATCTATATCTGTCTTTACTCTTGCATTCAATCTCCAATCAGTGCCACTTACTATCATAGGAGCGAGTTATACGTCCGCGGTTTTTCCTAGTCTATCTAGACTTATAGTTCAGGGTAAACGCAGTGAATTTTTGGAAAAGATAATTGCTTCGGCTCAACATATTATATTTTGGTCAGTACCACTTATGGTATTGTTTGTAGTCTTACGTGCTCAGATCGTGAGGGTTATCTATGGAGCAGGAGCTTTTGATTGGAATGATACAAAATTGACTGCAGCCGTACTCGCTCTTTTTGTCATCTCAACTGTGGCCCAAAGTCTCATACTATTGTTTGTCAGATCTTATTACGCAGAAGGTAAGACGGCCCAACCACTTCTCATTAGTGTGATTTCGGGTGGCCTCATTGCTTTATTTGGATATATTTTTGTAAAATTCTTTTTTACATTTCCGATTTTCAAATTTTTTGTCGAGTCATTACTTCGTGTCGGAGGTCAGAGGGGTACCAGTGTTTTAATGTTAGCCCTTGCGTATTCTCTTGGTGTGATCATAAATATGATAGTTTTGTGGATTTTCTTTGAAAGAAAAAACAAAGGTTTTTCAAAGCCTGTTTTGTCGACCCTATTTCATTCACTGTCAGCTTCGATAATCATGGGTTATATGTCTTTTCTATCTCTTCGAGTCTTTGCAAATTTCTTTCCTCTTACGAAAGTCTGGGGGGTGTTTCTCCAAGGTTTATTCTCGGGAATTATCGGTATAGCTGTTGGAATCATAATATTGCATCTTCTCGGAAATAAGGAGCTCAAAGTAGTATTGAATACACTTCATACGAGGATCTGGAAGACCAATGTTCCACCACCTGAAGTTGAACATATATAGCCGAAACTATCATTACAAAAGACTTTCTGTGCCGAGGACCAGGGTCGAACTGGTGACCTATCCCTCTTCAGGGGAGCGCTCTACCAACTGAGCTACCTCGGCGATAGGGAAAAGATAACATAAAAAAATTGAAAAGAAAATATGGAGATCCGCGTCTCTGTCAAATGATTTCTCACTATTATTTTAGGAGATCTTGAATGTTCTTTACTGATTCTGTGAGACTATTTGAATTTACGTTTGTGACTTGTGATGATAGACCTGTGAGAACTTTGAGATATGGTTCAATAAAATAATATGCCCCGAGTGATATAGCGATTATTACAACCCAGTACAAGACTCTCATTGCTGTGCCAAGTCGAGCATGGTTTCTCATTGATTTCAAAAGGCTATTATTTTCTTTGGCAAGAGAATATGTTTTTTCGAGCAACTGTCTTTCTTCTGGACTCATGGCAATATAATAACACATTTTTTGTATTTATATAAAAAGTTATTATGACTATATTATTTTGTGTTATAGTGAACTCAGAATTATCCGCCCTCGTAGTTCAATGGATAGAACAGCTCCGTCCTAAGGAGTAGATGTAGGTTCGATTCCTACCGAGGGCACCCTTTAATGAGACAATTTTATCTCGTCTCAGAAAACGTTTTTTCATCAGTAAGATTGACATATAGACGTATATATGTTAGGTTAATGACAAATCGGGTCATAGTGGCTCGATGCGGCACGGTTCAGACTGAGGAATAATTATGAAGTGTATTGTAATGTGTCTGACAGTTCTTTTGCTTCTCGTTACGGGGTGCGAGAGTCGGGAGACGATTAAGGCGAATCGGGAAAAGATGAGATTGGAAAACCTCAAATCCGATGCTACCATGGTTGTTGCCAGAATCAAGTACATAAAGGACCCGCGTACGGGTCTCTGCTTCGCGTACTACTGGGATGGATCACTTAATGGTGGTAAAGCTCTCGCGACGGTGCCGTGCGAAGCAATTCCGTCCCATCTGCTCACTGTGGCGAAATGATCGCAACATCCCTCAACTCTCACGGCTCGAGCGAATTCACGTTACGCTCGGGCTTTTTTTTACTTGCCAGATGTTGACAAACATGGCATTATATGTTAATTTTGAGCTAGTCATCAGCACACTGAAAATTCAACGAAAAAATAGAAATGCCTAAAACACCAACACAAATCGCTCTCAATCTGGGCGACAAAATCCGCATCTCGCCACCCATCTGGCCCAATCGCAGGCTCAAAATTCAGCCGGGCGATCTCTCCCAGTTCGCTCCATACGGCAATAGTGTCTATGGATACCAAAATCGAAATGGAAGTAATCCGTTTACGAGCGCTCCATCACAGGAAGCGTGTGGCGGGGTCATCTACTTCGGTAACAGCGTTGGCAAGGCGGACTTCGAGGCTCTCATGCGCATCATGGAAGTTCAGCCTGCTCAAACTGTCAATCCGTCGAAGGACTTCGCGGTATTCACTACTGAATCTGAGCAGCCCGGCAAGGATGGTTACATCATGCAGATGCGTGTCGTCTCGAAGTTTGGACTTCGCTTTATGTTCAATGCTCTAACTGACACTGAGTATGAGAAGTTTCCTGAACAGAAGCTAACAATTGTAGAAGCCCTTTGGTCGTTCATCGAACGGGAGCGGGAGCGATGGGGCTCTTCGTTCATGGATGATAAGGGTCTTGGGGGCATGTTCGGTGGTGACGGCGACTTTGCCCAAGAGGAGTTGGCCTTCGGCCTCATGCTCGAGAATCTCTACCATGGCGTTTACCGAATCTGGTCACGCGCATGGCTCGTGACCAAGTGAGAATCTTGTTACTTTTCACACGGGGGGGGTTGGGAAACCAACCCTCTTTTTTTATTTATTTTACCCTTGCCAATTTTTGATATATATGTAGTATTGGGGCATGGAAATAGTCAGTGAATTATTTAGTGATCTAATAAAGATTTGGAAAGAAATGCTCGTTTTGGCTTGGACGGCTTTTGTTAGACTATTCAAGATTCTTATCTGGCTATTGTGCGCAATAATAATATTGCCATGTGTCTATGTTGCAGGAAATCTATATCCATTGTGGATTGAGTGGGGAGAAGATATGTAGTGTTAAAATAGCGAGATGCAAGAAGAGCTTGAGAAAGAAATCAAACAAAGCATAATCGCTCTCCATCCAACGATATTTGTCATTTTTGGTATAACAGGCGATCTTGCAAATAGAAAATTATTGCCCGCTCTCATCAGTCTGTATTCAAAAAAAATGCTACCGAAGAGATTTACTGTCTATGGAGTAGCTAGAAGACCATTTACAAGAGAGGAGTTTCGAGAATATATAAGATCAAAATTACATATATATCCAGGTCAGTATAGAGAAGAAGATATAAAACATTTTCTAGACAATGTGAAATATGTCCAAGGGTATTTTGATAATGATGAGACATACAAAGACTTGAAAAGCAAAATAACAGAAAATGATAATCTTTGGGGACAATGCTCAAACAAACTATTTCATTTATCTGTTCCACCAAATCTTTATCATGGAATATTGTTACGTTTACACAATCTAAAATTGACTCAAGGCTGTGATGATAAGAGTGGTTGGACGAGAGTTCTCATAGAAAAACCTTTTGGTAGTGATATGAAAGAGGCTCAAGAACTTGATCTTCTTCTCGGTAAATTGTTTAAAGAAGAACAGATATTTAGAATAGATCATTATCTTGCAAAAGAGGCAGTACAAAATATTTTGGCATTCAGATTTTTGAATACAATATTTGAGCCGATTTGGAATGATAAATATATAGACAAAATCCACGTAAAATTGTTCGAAAAGCATGCAATAGAGATGAGAGGAAATTTTTACGATAAGATTGGTGCCCTAAAGGATGTGGGTCAAAATCATATGCTTCAGATGCTTGCTCTTATAACCATGAATGAACCTCGCACTCTAAAAAGTCAAAATATTCGAAACGAAAGAGCAAAACTCCTGTCACAAATATCTGTTCCTACCCCTAGATTGTTTAGAGAAACAGTTACAAAAGGACAATACAAAGGATATAGAGATGAAGAGGGTGTGAATCCTCATTCTAAGACAGAGACTTATTTTCGAATTATGGCTAAGATACAAAATAAGCGTTGGTCCAAAACCGATATATTCCTAGAAAATGGAAAAGCTTTTTATGAAAGTAAGACAGAAATAGATGTATACTTTAGAAATAAAGATTCGATAGAGAGGGAAAATATAATTACTTTTAGAATACAGCCAGATGAAGGTATTCGAATCAAATTCTTCGTTAAGATCCCAGGAATAGATATAGATATTACTCCCAAAACTTTGAAATTTAGATATTTAGACAGTGAAGATCTAGAACACACTCCAAATGACTATGAAAGACTCATTCATGATGCTTTTGTTGGAGATCAGACACTATTTGCTTCTACAAAAGAGATTATGGCTTCATGGAAATTTGTGACTTCAGTCTTGAAATCTTGGGAAAAACAGCCAATTTTGGAATATGAAAAGGGTATAAAGACAATAATGTGATTTGTCCCCATATCGATATCAAATTTAACTCAAAATATAGTAAAATGACTGTATGTTTTCAGACCCAGCATCAAATCTGTCAAAACTTCAAATAGCAAATAGTATGAAAGTTGTTGATATTGGAGCAGGATCAGGATTTTATACTATTGTAGCGGCAAAAATGGTAGGAGTGAGCGGACGTGTATATGCCGTTGATGTTCAAAAAGATTTACTTGATCGATTGAGATCTATGGGCCAGTCACAAGGTTTAAACAATATTGAGATTGTGTGGGGAGACGCCGAAAAGATAGGAGGGACAAAATTGAGAGAGGGTCTCGCTGATAGAGTCATCGTTTCAAATATTTTATTTCAAGTTGAAAATGCAGATGATCTTGCTCTAGAAGTAAAGAGAATTACAAAGATTGGAGGCAAAGTCTTGATTGTTGATTGGAGTGAAAATAGTTCTTTGGGTCCAAAGGTTATATTTCCCGAATCAAAAGCATTGATGTTATTTGAAAAGCACGGCTTCGTACTAGATTCAACCTTCAATGCAGGAGATCATCATTATGGTTTAATAATAAAAAGAATATGAAATTATCAAAGTTTCAATTTATTTTCTTCGGTATATTCTTTGTCTTTATCATTGCAGGGGTAATCGCTTTTGCAACATTCAAGAGTAGTTCAAGTACGAGTGCTTTGTCCGCGATTACTATTTGGGGCACATTTCCAAAGGATCGCTTCGATCAGTACGTCTCAAAGGCAAATCAGAGTCTGACTCAACCCTTGAGTATTTTTTATACCGAAAAAGATTCTGATTCATTTAACCGAGAATTGGTTCAGGCACTAGCTCGAGGTACGGGACCAGATGCTATTTTGATTTCAGCAGACAATCTCTATCCAAATCTCGACAAGGTTGTATCTATACCATATAGCGTCTTGAACGTAAGGACTTTCAAGGATTCATATGTTGAGGCAGGCGAACTGTATATGAAGGCAGATGGTATCGTTGGTATTCCTTTTACTATCGATCCTTTGGTTATGTATTGGAATAGGGATACTTTTGCTTCCGCCGGTCTAGCTACATATCCAAGATATTGGGAAGATTTCGGTCCAATAATCTCAAAGCTCACCATAAAAGATAATGCTCAGAATATAAAGAAAACAGCTATTGCCCTCGGTGATTTTACAAATGTTTCAAATGCCCGAGAAATATTTGGCTCCGTCTTATTTCAAATTGGAAATCCTGTCACTTCTTTTGGTATAAATAAAGATGTTTTGGAGACCACAATAAAAAATACAGTCCAAGAGCCAAGTGCCCAATCAGTCTCAGACTTTTTCGTTCAATTTGTTAATCCAAACAATTCGACATATTCATGGAATAGAGGCATGATGAATGATAAAAGTGCGTTTTTGGGTGGATATCTCTCTACATATTTTGGTTTTGCCTCAGAAATAAAAGATATAGCAAGCAAAAATCCAAATCTTAATTTTGATATAGCTCCTTTGCCCCAATTGAAAAATGGAGTCAAAAAGGCGGTATATGGAAAGATGTACGGTTTTTCTATATTGAAGGCATCCCAATCTCAAAATGCAGCGTATCAGATCGTCAGTGTTTTGACTTCGCCTCAAATACTAAAAGATCTTTCAGATTCATTGTATCTTCCTTCGGTTCGAAGAGATATTATTAGCCTAGGTTCAAATGATCCATATATTTCAATATTCAATACTCAGGCTTTGATTGCAAAGACATGGCTTGATTCTAGCCCAGAAGATTCTCGCAGACTTATGTCTTCGATGATAAGCTCGATCACAAGTGGTGCAAAAAAGAGTAAAGATGCAATAAGAGATTTTGAAGATTCTTATGATATTATTTTACGTAATGCAATTCAATGATTAAGATAGACTCAATAAAGAAAAGTATATTGTTTGTATCGTTTACAATGATTTTGGTCTTGCAGTTTATCGTTCCGACTTATGTCTATGCAGAAGCCACAGCATTTGACCTAAATACAGCGATACCGACCCAATCAACTAATCCAAATATTTCAGCTGAAGATGTTGTAAAAAAAGCTCAAGATCCGAGAAGTACTGGATTTAAGTTTCTTATATGTGATG
>CAZRJE010000008.1:0-3151 GCA_964600335.1 uncultured Candidatus Saccharibacteria bacterium | reverse complement strand
AAATTTTATACCATGTAATTTTCAAGGAATAGTCTTGCAAATTAGGCATTTTATCAATCTCATGATCATAGTCGGCACTATGGCCGTGATTGTCGGTTTTCTATATGCGGGTCTCTTGTATATATCCGGTGAAGAAAAGAAGATTGAAACCGCAAAGAAAATGCTCCCCACAATGATTAAAGGATTTGTTATAATGTTAGGAGCGTGGTTTATTATTTATCAGATACTTTCATGGATTGCTTCGGACTCCGGTATTGGAGCATCTGTGAAGAAAATATTAGGAGGATAAAATGAATAAAAGATATATTAGATTTACAATATTTCCTCTGGTTCTCATATTTACCTTAGTGACGTTCAGACTTGTATTGGCTGAATTTAATACTGTTGAGACTACTGCAAATCAAACATCACCATCTGTAGAGACAAGTAAAGACGTTAGTACTCCTCAACCACCTCGTAGTACCACTGAGACTCCAAAGGGTAACGTCGTTCAAAAAAATACGTTTACTATAGAAAACCCTCTTAAAGTCAATACTGTTTCAGATCTGATTCAAGAAGCTATAAAGATAGCGAGTTATGTTGCGATAATTTTGGCAGTATTAGCTCTCGTATATGTTGGTTTTCTATTTGTTATGTCGAGAGGTAATACAGACAAAATGCAAGAATATAGGACTTGGCTCCAGTATATCTTGATAGGTGTTGCTATTATTATTGGAGCGAGACTCATAGTCTCCGTAGTTATAAACACTCTCGAAGCGACGGGAGTGGTCGATAATCAAGTTATTCAGAGTGCAAAAAGCGCTCTTCCAAAATGAAAAAATTAATTTCAATATTTGTGCCTTCGATCGTATTATTACCTTCACTTGTATTTGCTCAAGGTAAGACTTTGCAGGATCTTGTCCATATGGCTATAAGTTATCTCAATATATTTTTGATCTTACTCATGGCTTTTGCTTTCGTTGTTGTTATATTTAACATAATAAAGTTTTACGTCATAAATACTGAAGGAGATAGAAAAGAAGCACATATGTATGTTTTGTATAGCGTCATTGGTTTTTTCGTCATTCTTTCTTTTTGGGGAGTAGTAAATATAGTTATAAATACTTTTAATCTTGATAGTTCTGCACCATCTTCATGGCAACAAGTCCAGACTATTTTCCCAGGAAGTGGTTCGTATAATGCAAATCAATCCAATCAATCAAATACTCAACAAGATAGACTTGCTCCTGCTGGTCAAAAGACTGAGCCGTCAGCTGGTGTAAATGTATCTACTCCACAAAGTGATCCGTCACCTTCGACGCAGTTTATTCGAAATTAGCATAGATTTCTATCCACAGTATATAGTAGATATTGTAAACAAATATATCGATTGGTGATATAATAGTTAAGGTCACTAAAAGTTATAAATATAATTTGAATTTATGAAAAAATTACTTTCTTTAATAATCGCTTTCGTTCCAATGCTCGCTTTAGCACAAACAACAGTCATCACAGATGCAAATTCTTTGACTCGAAAATTGATTGATATCGGTAATGTCGCTATATATGTACTTATATCTATTGCTGTTATTTGGATCATATTCCGTTCAGTCCAATTTATCATGGAATCAGATTCTGATAAGAGAAAAGAGCACAGAGCCTCTATCATTTGGGGTATCGTAGGACTTGCTATCATATTGTCTATCTGGGGTCTCGTAAATATATTTACAAATACATTTAGAACCACTCCTCCGACTACAACCATTCCACAAATCAACAACTACACCACTCCTACAATAAAATAATATGTCTGCTTTTGAAAAAGCGATACAACCAATTATCACTAATATTTTGAATCCCATCATTATGTTAGTGTTTGCTGTAGCGCTTTTTGTCTTTGTCTATGGTGTGATAGAGATGATAACTCACGCTGATGATGAAAGTGCAAGATCAAAAGGTAGATGGCATATATTTGGAGGTGTCATAGGTATGTTTATCATGCTTTCTGCTTGGGGACTCATAAATCTCGTTGCAAGTACTGTAAATAGTCTATAGTAAATTTCACGAATATAAAAAAGAGGGGGTCGCCACACGCGTGGCGTCCCCCTTTTGTTACTTCAAGGTCGTGGTCACGACCTTGAAGAGTTTCTTCGTCCCGCCCGCCTCATCGGTCAGGCGGACGAAGAGATTTGTGACCCCCTCCAGTCGCAAAACCTTTGTAGGGTCCTCATCGATCCGATCTGACCGGATCGACGTCTCCATCGTGCCGTCGAGCGACACGATGTACTTTGTCCCGGTTTCTACAGGACTCAACTTCATCTTCTGACCTGACTGAAGGGTGAAGTTTGTGGAGATCGTCACGAAGTTTGTGGTGGTGATCTCCTCTGTTTTTCGGTGGTCGTCTTTCTGCCATGCCCATCGGACGGGAAATGACAGGAGGGCGATCATGAAGATCGCCCAGAACAGTTTCTTGTTATCGATTTTCATCAGAATAACCTCCCTACGAGGAGAGGAGCCAAACTGGCTTTCTCGCTCATATGAAGAATGGCCAGGAGTCTTGTGATGGCATCAATCTTATCTTTGTCCGTCAAAGTCGATCCTGGACTCACGACGAGATGAAGATTTGCTCTCAGAGTATCAATGATCTTTCCGGTCGCCAGGGCATCTTTGACCCCTGGAGGTAGATCGATATCAAATACTTCGAAGTTCGATACTTCTGTACCAACCTTCTTTTCTTGGTCCGAATGATCGTCTCCATCGAAAATATCACGGAACAACTCACGTTTTTTTCGCTCGTCTTCCATGATATCGAAGACCATTTCGCTTGTCAGCTTACTACAAGCTTTAGCGAGTTTGGCATCAATGGACGATTCCAGTATATCCCGGATTGTTGCGTCTGATTCAAAACCGTCTCTATTTAGGAGAAATCCCGGAATTATTTCGCCGAAAGCGTTCCAGCTTACGAACACCACGACATTGTCCGAGGTTCTCCCCTCGTACGGCTTATTGTCCTTTCGTCTTGTACCGAGGTCAAGCTTTTTTGCCATCGAGTAGGGAGGGGCTTTGACCGTTTCGATGAGTGGGAAAATCAGGGACAGTCCCTGTCCCACCTCTCGACGCAATCCGAAGAGATTGTTGTACACGATTGCTCGTGTCAACTTGTCTCCGAAAT
>CAZRJE010000007.1:0-21696 GCA_964600335.1 uncultured Candidatus Saccharibacteria bacterium | reverse complement strand
GAGATGATTGGCAATATAGATTTATAAAAGAAATTGAAAAGGATTTCAAAAAGGGGACAATAGTCAATCCTGTGAGATACGAAGGTGATCATCCACTATTCTCTGTAAAAGAAAAAGGAGAAGAGAATCATTTTGAAAGTCAGACTTTGTGGGAGAGATATTATCTCGATGTGGCTTCGAGGCGCGGTTGTGTCACTTTTTTCCTGCCAGTTGAAAGCAAAATAAATCCTCGAACTACAGGTTTGCCTTACGCGAGGGATACTTATGGAGAGTTGGGTGAATGGCGGGGAAGAAAGATGTCAAACAATAATATTTCTTTGGTTGTCGGTGGTGACAGTGAATTTCCGGGAATAGATGTCATTGAAAAAAATTTCAAATATGCTTTTGGTGATTTTAAAATTCAAAAAAGTCTTGAGGATACAGTGAGGGAGACATTAAAGGTTATTCAGTCATAGAAATCGTTTTTTGGCTCGGCAGTTCGGCCGAAGCTCTCCAAAATTGTCATGTGGAAATACTATTCGCCGAGTCTAAACTAACCTCTAGGCAATCCCTTGCCTAAGCCTTGAATGAATGTCTTCACCGAGCTTGCATATTTGAAATAGTTTTTTCTACTTGCACTAAAGGTGATAGTGACTGTCTTGCCATTATTACCATCGATATAATAATAGTCGTCATAACTTAAGGGAGTCGAGTTTGTGACATGATATATCGTCGTATCTTGAGCATTGTTTAGGAGTATTTCTGAAGTCGAATCATTATTCATATTATTTTTTGCGACATTGTACAGATATTCAGCATTGTACGTTTCATCTGATTTTTCAAATGTCATGACTATATCGGTAAAATCACGATTGTTCAGGGCATCTTTTGCTGGTGTAATCATGACCGTATTTTCTTCTTTGTCCAAATTGTTTATGACCCAATATCCTTCGAGCCACTTTGGAATGTATGTGACTAGGGTACCGTGATCAAAATATCCGACAATACTACTCTTTGTGGCATATGATTCTGGATTTATAAACATATATGAAAGGTCTTCCTCTGTAGGTTTTTCTAGATTTTGATTTACCGAAGAGGTATTGATTTTATCGGTATTTATTTGTTCTACATTTGTCTTGCTTTGAATGATGTTTTCTTTTGGAGTTTTATCTTTAGGAAAGAGAATGATAATAGCAAGAACAATAATAATACCGACGAGAACAACTATAATTTTATTTTTTATCATGAGTATATTGTACCTCTAATAAGTATTTCTGAGAATACTCAACTTTGTCTATACTATGGACATTTGTAATTTGTTCACTTAGGATTGAGATGGATTTGAGGAATATGTATGAATAAAAGAAAAAGAGCTCTGAAAAGTCTTTGTTTCCATTGTTCGAAAGGCCCGTTTTTGCAGACTTCAATGTTTGCATATTTTGACGGAAGAGTCTATCTCTGCAAGAAGTGCAATCAAAAGAAAATGAATAAACTGGCATTGCCATCTGGTGATGGTTGCATTTTTCATCCAGGGACTACGACGAACCATCTCACTGGTTGTTCGAAGTGTGTGAGGGGTGAATTGCCGGACTCTATCTTGCTTGCTTAATCACGTCGCCCCTGAGGGCGACTTTTGTTTTTGGAGAGTTTATGTATAATCAGGTATATGAGTAAAAAGTCGGCGAAAAATGGAAATTCCCCAAAGATGAGATCAAAATGGGGTTTACTGAACAATATTATATTTGTTGTAATCTTTTTATTACTCTTATCTGCTATATATAGTCAACTTTCTTCGACTTCATCTGATGCTGACAAAATATCTTTGAGTCAGTTGGCTCGCGATATAAATTCTGGGCAAATAAACACAATCACAGTAAAGAGTGATGAAGTTGTAGCAAAATACATAGATAATAAAATAAAATATACTCAAAAAGAATTTGATTCTTCTTTGACAGAATCATTGTCGAGACTCAATGTTTCTCAAACAAGACTCGCTTCTACAACGATCAATGTAAAGGATGCAAACGGAGTTTGGTTTTGGGTAGGTCAATTGTCACCAATCATTGCACCAATATTGTTTCTTATTTTCTTTATCTGGCTTTTGACTAGACAAGTAAAAGGCGCTGGTGTTCAAGCGTTTAGTTTCGGACAATCGAAAGCGAGACATAGTAAGCCTGATGATGGAAAGCAGAAAATAACTTTCAAAGATGTTGCAGGTGCTCGAGAAGCAAAACAAGAACTCATGGAAATTGTCGATTTTCTCAAGAATCCAAAAAAGTTTATAGAGATTGGAGCAGAGATTCCAAAGGGAGTATTACTCATGGGTGCACCTGGTACAGGAAAGACACTACTTGCTCGAGCTGTCGCAGGTGAAGCTGGTGTATCATTTTTCTCAATATCAGGCTCAGAATTTGTCGAAATGTTTGTGGGTGTTGGTGCTTCACGCGTACGTGATCTATTTAATACTGCAAAACAAAATTCTCCCGCCATAGTGTTTGTCGATGAAATAGATGCTGTCGGAAGAGTACGCGGTTCTGGAGTCGGAGGTGGAAATGATGAGAGGGAACAAACTCTAAATCAGATTCTCGTAGAGATGGATGGTTTCGAACCAAATGAAAAAGTCATCGTCATGGCCGCGACAAATAGACCCGATGTTCTCGATCCTGCCTTACTTCGTCCTGGTAGATTTGATAGAAGAGTGACTATCGATGTTCCTGATCGAAGAGATAGAGAGGAGATCTTGGCTATTCATGGTAAAAAGAAACAATTGGCTGAAGACGTAAATCTAAAGATCATTGCTGAGAGAACTCCTGGATTTTCTGGTGCTGATCTTGCTTCTCTTATGAATGAAGGAGCAATATTGGCAGCGCGAGAAAGCAGAAACAAAATAGGACAATTTGATCTCATTCGTTCTATCGAAAAAGTTATGTTAGGTCCTGAGAGGAGAAGTCATATTCTCTCTGTAAAGGAAAAAGAAATTACAGCGTATCATGAGGCGGGTCATGCTATCATTGCTTCTATCTTGCCAAATTCTGATCCTGTTCACAAAATATCGATCATATCACGTGGTCGTGCTGCAGGATATACACTCAAACTCCCCATATATGATCGCAAACTTCAATCTCGAAAAGAATTTCTTGATGATATTGCTGTGTCGATGGGTGGTTTGGTTGCCGAGAATATGATCTTTGGCGATATCACGACTGGTGCTTCAAATGATTTGCAAGTTGCGACTGCTCTCGCTCGCGATATGGTCACTCGTTATGGTATGTCAGAAAAGATTGGTCCAGTTGCACTTGAGAGTGCACAGGGTAGAGTCTTATTTGGCGCGGGTATTGCTGAAAAAGAGTATTCTGATAGAGTAGCAGGAGAAATTGATTCTGAAGTTTCAAGAATCATGAATGAAGCTCGTAATCTCGCCGAAAAGACTATACGAGACAATAAGTCGGCTTTTGAAGCTATAGCAAAAAAGCTTATTGAAAAAGAGACTATTGAAAGAGAGGAGTATGAAATGATATTGTTAGGCTTTGGTATAATAGTAAAGAAAGCGGACGAAAATAAGGGCGTATAGCTCAGTTGGTAGAGCGCCGAGCTTATACCTCGGTGGTCCCAGGTTCGAGTCCTGGTACGCCCACAGAAATTGTTGATAATTCGGAGGTGCGACCTCCGAATTATTCCCAGTGAATAATAGTACTTTTTTCTAGAACAGCTTCTTTTAGTCTTGGAAGAGATTCAAGAGAATCTTTATCAATTATGTTTTTGGCTTCTTCGCGAGCATATTCGACCATCTTTATATTTTTTAGAGCTTCCATGGCGACATCTGATAGACCAGATTGACGTGAACCTGACAGTTCTCCTGCACCACGCTGAAGTAAATCTTGCTCAGCCAAATCAAATCCATTCTTTGCCATTTCTATAGCTTTGAGTCTAGCTATAGATTTTTCACTGAATGATTCTGGGAAAATATAACAATATGATTGATGTGAACTTCGCATGACACGACCTCGGAGTTGATGAAGTTGAGCGAGACCGAATCTTTCTCCGCCCTCAATGATGATTATTGTTGCATTTGGAACATTTACTCCGACCTCGACGACCGAGGTGGATACGAGAATATGGATTTTTCCCGATTTGAAATCATTCATGATGGTATCTTTGACACCTGGTTTCATTTTGCTATGCATAATGCCAATTTCATATTTCGGAAATATTTTTGCTTTAAGTCTTCTCGCTTCTGCTTTTACAGATCTCAGATTTAAAGCATTTTCTCTATCAGGATCCGGTTCTTCTATTCTTGGGCATATCACATACATTTGTCTTCCTAAAGCCAATTCCTTTTTTATTTCTTCATAAGTATTATCTCTTTCTTGAGGCAAGACTATTTTTGTTATGATCTGTTTTCTTCCTGAAGGTGATTCATCGAGAAGTGAAATATCAAGATCTCCATAGAGAGTGAGAGCCAATGTGCGAGGAATAGGTGTCGCGGTCATCGTTAATAAGTGCGGAGCAGTGTGTTTTTGGACAAGCCTCATCCTTTGATTTGTACCGAAACGATGTTGCTCGTCGATGATAGCAAGGGCAAGATTTTCAAATTTAACATTTTTTTGTATGAGAGAATGAGTGCCGATCAAAACATGAATCTCTCCATTTTGAACCCATTTTAATAATTGAGCTTTTGAAATAGGGGTTGAACCTTTTGGGTTTATCTTTGAAGGAAATTTTTTGCAAACCGATGATGTCATGAGTCCGATCTGAATACCGAGATATGAAAAATATCCGATAAATGATTCAAAATGTTGAGTTGCAAGTATTTCTGTTGGGCACATATATGCAACCTGATTTAGTATTGGCTTAGTATTTTGTATTTTATTTTCTGATATTTTCTTTTTTTGCTTAGAATTTATGACGGCATAAGCGATGGTCGCAGCCACTGCTGTCTTTCCGGAACCGACATCGCCCTCAAGTAGACGAGACATTGGTTTTCCAGATTTCATATCATTTATGATTGTTTCAATGACTCGATTTTGCGCATTTGTAGCGTTAAATGGGAAACGCTTGATAAATTCATTTATGAGTTTTGTATCTGTATCGATCATAATAGACGGGTTTGCTTCGTATTCGGCCCTCATCTTTTGTCGAAGTATTTGGATCAAAAATATCTCTTCAAATGAAAATCTTTTTCTGGCAGATAAAGCATGATCTCTTTCGTGCGGAGTGTGTATCCATATCATAGCAGTCTTTATCTGGGGCAAATGATATTTTTCCAATATTTCTTCGGGGATTATTTCTTCGAGTGTATCGAGTAAACCACTTTTAAATATTTTTTGTATTGCGTGATAAATCCATAATGAAGATATTCCTCGAGATTCCGGATATATTGGAGAAAGAGAATGTATATCTTCATTTCCGAAAAGTGATTCGCCGACACCTATAGGTATATGAGAGAGTCTTTCGATTTTAGGATTTGACATATATAGTGTGCCATCTTTTTTCCGAGCAGATATTTTACCTTCGATTCTCACGAGTTCATTCTCGGCATGCATCTTTGCTATGTATGGTTGATTGAACCATACACAGTGAATTTTCCCAGAATCATCTTGTACTGTACCTTCCGCCATTGGTATATGACTTTTCCATGCTTTTTTGAGATTCAATCCTATGAGGCGTCCGAAGATGACTGCACTGTCACCTTTGTTTAACATTTCTATTTGACTGACTTTTGCAGTGTCACCATATCTCAAGGGGAAGTGATAAAGTAAATCCTTTATTGTCTTTATTCCTAATCTATTTAATGCGACTTTTTGAATCTTCGTCAGCTTGAATGCTTCATGAATTGGATCGGTGAGACTAATATGCATGAGCGTATTCTATTTCAAGTTTAGACAAATTGAAAGTAGAGATATGCTTGAATATATTATATTATACGGTAATATTTAGATATGTCACTTGAAGCTGAATTTGGAAAACCAGAAACACCAAAGCAAAAGGCGAATAAATATTTCGCTGATTTAGATAAATTGATAACTAATCTTGAAGGAAGTGATGATAAAATTATTGATCTTGATAGGATAGGTAAATGGGAAGTGTTTCAGGATGCTTATAACTATAAGGTTTTAATGCCTACCCAATGGTCATCTATTGTACAAGAGAGACTTGATGCGGTAGAGAGTATCAAAGAACAACTTGACGCTGATGTTCGACGTACCTATGAAGAAATCAAATTAAGAGTAAAGATATACCTATCACACACCTCAACTGAAGTGGGAAATCTCATAAATAGATTAAGATTTATTGAATGTAAAAGAGAAGATCAGAACCATGTATTAAAGGATGCTTTGAAAAATGGAAAATATCGTGTTTTGACTCAAGAAGAAAGACGATTTTTGTCAGCTTACCTCGATCACTTTGAAAATAGACATATAAATCTCATGCTTGTTTCAAATGAGGGAAACGAGACAAAATCATAAAGTTCGTGTATATTTATCATACCTGGAGACGTGGCTGAGTTGGTCGAAAGCGCCTCACTGCTAACGAGGTAGGGGCTTTAAAACCCCTCGAGGGTTCGAATCCCTCCGTCTCCGCCTTGACAATTTAGTATCGGCGTGTCCCGATTACTCGCGAGAGTAGTGCGACCCACGAACCTGCTAAATTGCACAAAACAACACTCATTTCGGGTGTTGTTTTGTTGTTTGTACAATTATAAAATGGATTTCGATACCGCCGTTAAAACAATCAACAAACTTCTTGAAAAGAAAAAGCCCAAAACATTTAGTAGCACATGGATCCATATCCACTCTCCTGCGGTGTATACCTACATACGCATAAACCTAAGGACTGAAAACGATCATATCGATTGGGATAGGTTCACCTATGCGCTCAACAAGAAATATGTAAATCGATGGCAGTACTTTAAACGCAAAACCGCACGGCCTTATGAGAATCAAGCTGAGGTAGATGTGATCCTCACGAAACACAAAAACAAACTCTACACGTTTGTAGCTCTTGGCAGTGTAGAGGATAAAGAAATTCGTAATAGAATTGTTATTGCACTCGTCCGAATTGCTCAGAAAGGCAATGTCTTAGCTCAACAAGAACTCCTAAAGTGGCTACGTTATATGGTTGATGACTGGATTGAAAAGTACTATCAGCTATTCAGGTGGAAAGGTTACGGAGAAGATATTGACGACAAAATCAGAGGTTGTATTCGCTGTTACAAATATACAGGATCGTTCATCGGTTATTTGTTCAGAACCCTCGAATATTCTGCCAGAGGCATGAGACCGATTCAGGCGTGGTCGCTTGACGATCCTGTTGGTGAAGATGGTTCAACAAAAATTGATTTTGTAACTCAAGACCTAGATACAGGAGAAGTTAAGTTGTTTGGAAGATAGGAATTTAATAAAATATAGTCATGAATAAAGATTGTGAAAAATGTCACGGTAGAGGAAGCTATATGTATGACGAGAATCACGCAAAACCGTGTGAAGTTTGTTGTGATCACTCCGAAGGGTGGTGGAAACTTGAGGAGCATTACGGAGATAATAACGGAAAGTTTGCGTGTAAGAAGGGTTGTGGAACTGTGATTGATAAACCGATAGAACAGCCGGCTATCGCATAATTTTACTCCTTTATCCAAAACCAATACTGATTCTTCAAATTCTCCGTCAGCTCGTAGGTGTTAGCATGAGACAAAACGCCCAAGTAAGACTGCATACTTTGATGTAGGTGGTTTTCAGAAATCAGACCTTTCTGATAACACGCCATCTTCTTACGTACATTTCTCAGAACCCTCTTTTTAGTTTTGGATCTCAGTAGTTTGTAATGTGGAAATATGACATATCCGAGAAAGTCTATACCCTCGTGAAATTTCCTTATAGATATCTTGTTTGGATGCAGTTCGAGCTTTAGTTTTTCTCTCAAGAAATCCTGCAATTTTGGCAATAATTCCTCAAGATATCCCTTGTCCTCTGATATAATCATGAAATCGTCGGTATAGCGCGCGTAATTTTTCACACGGAGTCCATGCTTAACGAACTGGTCAAACTCATTCATGTAAATATTGGCGAAAATCTGCGAGGTCAGGTTGCCGATGGGCACTCCTTTGTTGGTATTTGTAGTAAAAAGCGGCAGCGTTTTACTCTCTCTCTCTCTCTCTCTCTCTCTCTCGCAAAGTGCCGCTTTTCTCGTAGCTCTCAATAACCTCCTCCAGAAGAGAAACCGTCTTTTGATCCCTGATTTTCCTTGCAAGGATATCTTTCAGCACTTGGTGATCGACAGAGTCAAAGAATTTTCTCACGTCGCATTTAAGTGCGTAGCATTGGCGAGTATTATTCTTGCTCGCCACACGAAGCATGTCAGTGACTTTTTCCACGCCCTTATGGGTGCCTTTGCCAATGCGACACGAGTACGAGTCATTGATGAAAGTAGGCTCAAATATTTTGTTCAGCACCGAAAAGGTCGCGTGATGGAGCACCCGATCTCGAACAACTGCTTTATGTATCCGCCTGATCTTCGGATCGTGTATCCAGAATCCCTTATATGGCCCGTGCCGATACGTCTCATTCTTCAGATCGCGATACAAATCAAAAATATTCTGCTCGATGTGGAGTTCAAACTCGGCAACGTCGGGCTTATTCCTTTTATCGGACTTAAATACCTCCCAAGCTCTGAATAGAGATTGGGGAGAAATTATCGACCAGTATAAATCCTTATAAATTTTCATATATGAATGACTTAGACATACCGATTTTCAAGAAGAGTTACGACCTCTACAAAGATTTTTATAATCTGCGTTTGTCTGTTCCCAAGCAAGACCGCTATACGCTCTGGCAAAAGTGCGAAAGCCTTCTTATTGATGTACTGGAAGGTATTATTTTCGCAAGCCAGCAGTCCAAGTCCGAGAAGTTGCCGACTTTGGAGAAGACGAGCGTTAAACTTAATTTCCTGCGAGTCTGCATTCGCCTGATGAAAGATGTCAAAGCGATTGATGCCAAGAAATATATCATCATCGAGGCCAATCTCGACGAAATAGGGAGGATGCTTGGAGGGTGGATCAAGTCAACGAGGGATCGTTAACAGAAACTTCCGCTTTTTGGCGGAAGTTTCCTTGGATAGAGCTATGACTGCCTGGCAGCCGACAACCCGATGTTGTCGTTGCGGTTGTCATCCCAATAGTTGTTGACGTTGAGCCCGTCGGAATCGAAGTTGCCGACGTTGACACGGTTACCGTCCGAGTCGAGATATTGCTCGCTCCCATCTGTGTCACCGAGAATCGAGGTTTACTACCTTTGCAGGTCTATATCCTCCCATCTCTGAATTTTATTCGAGAGTAGCTTTTTCAAAGCACCTCCTCTAGAAGCGAACAAGAAGTTCTCTCTATCCTTTTCGCGCTCTGCCGTGATCCGTAAACCACCGACACTCTGGCGATATCTCAAGGCGAGATATCTCGCGAGCTTGAGCCGTGACCCAAGCTACATTAGCAAGATGCTGATAGTATAGCGCAGAGATTGACAGATCGGCAAAACCATTGACAAATGGCCATTTCTTTGCTATACTGGGTAGGTAGTTCTTTGATACAGAATCACTATTGAGACTAGCTTTTTGAGCCTTAATATAGGGCTTGAAAAGCTAGTCTCAATCAGAGACAAGTCGTGACCGAACGTTTTCGGTAAATCAGCAAAATGGAGATGATGTCGATGAAAAAATCATTGAACACGTCTGCACTGGTGACCGCAGACAGTCCGAAAGGACAGAGAGCCACCGAAACGTTCCGCGCCCAATACAACAAGGCCGGACTCGACGATGACAGCGCGCAGCGCCTGAACGAGCATCCCGGCTTCGCCGTGTATCTCGCAGAAGGCATCCGTCGCTTCTCGGCGAAAGCGCCCGACTACGGTTTGGCGCAATCCATCCTCGGCGCGGATTTCATCACGCCGGAGGAAGTCACGAAGGCTCGCCCGAGCATCGTTTACACCGCCGAGCAGATCACGGCACTCGCCGAAAGTCTGCCGTCGGAGGACGTGCTCAAGTGGTGCAAGGAAAACGGCTACGCCGTCATGCCTGCGCCGCCCACGGCGATGTCCACGCTCGACGTTCGGGAGATCCAGTCCGCCCACTTCTACTCGAAGACGGGTGGGTGGTATGCCGACCAGAAGTTCGCCCGCGAGGACAAGACGTCCTTCGGCTGGCTCCTGATCAAGAAGACGCCTGTTTCGAACTCGACCAGCAAGACGTGGAACGAGCAGAACAAGCTTCTCTCCGCGCTCGAGAAGGTGCCGAACGCCGCCGAGATGTGTTGGTTCATCACGACCTATTTCGAGGTCCGTGGTGTCCGGCTCTTCGAAGGCGTTTACGTTCGGACGTCCAGTCTCGACTCGGACGGTAGCCGTGTCAGCGTCGGCGGCTTCGATTCCGGCGGGCTCTGCGTCGACGGCTGTTGGGATGACGACCGCGACGACGACCTCGGGTTGTCGGCTGCCAGGAAGTGATTCTTGATCCCTTGAGGGCTTGTCCCTCTTGAATACTTGAGCCTCCGCGAAATTTTTTTGCGGAGGCTCATTCTTTTTTATAATTATTTTATTTCTCCTCAACTAGCATAAGGCTTTTGTCCTTGTAGATGATCCTTGATCGAAGATTCGCCAACAACTCTCGCTTCTCGCTCGTCATGCCTTCCTTGAGGATGTACTTGGCGTAGTTTCGAATATCTGTATCCTTGTCGGTCTTTATCTTCTCTGTCGCACCGAGCACCGATCTTTGGAATATATTGTATCGGTTGATTTCCTCCTCAAGCTTCTGCCTCATGCCAAGCTCATTAATATTCACCTTGTCGAGAATCTTTAGAAGTTCGGTAATGAGTTCCTCTTCTCGGATGTATTTGTTCTTGCAGTTGCGATCTCTCGCTCTCGAACATGAGTAGTAGATGTAGCGATTCGCACCGCCGTCCTTGAGCTGTTTCCATTTTTCTTCTGCTGATATGCCACTTTGGCAGTATCCGCAGGTGAATAATTTGGTGAACGCAAACTCTTTTGTCTCTCGCACGATCTGATCTCGCTTAAGTTGGGCTTTCGCTTTCTCGAATAGCTCTTGAGTGATTAAAGGCTGGTGTTTTCCTTGATACCAGTTGCCGCTATCTCTCGGCCTCTCGAAGATGCCGTAGTAGAAGGGATTCTCCAAGATTCGATACACGCCGCTTAACGTCAGTGGCTTGTTGCCTCTGGTGTAGAAGTTCAGCTCGAACTTCATCCAGTTGTATACCTTTCTTCCAGACCACTGCTCGTATGCAACCTTTTCAAACATCTTCTTGATAATCGGTGCTCTCTGCGGATCGACAAGCACCTGACCTTTCTTGTCCATGTGCTTTTGGTTGAGATACCCAAGCGGCGCCGTTCCAACCCATAGTCCCATTTCGCATCGAGT
This sequence comes from uncultured Candidatus Saccharibacteria bacterium, assembly GCA_964600335.1. GTDB lineage: Bacteria > Patescibacteriota > Minisyncoccia > Phycocordibacterales > PALSA-1337 > C7867-002. The sequence goes on along the minus strand of CAZRJE010000007.1, from coordinate 10,302 downwards.
TCTCAGCCCACGCTTTACGTTGATGCCTCGGTTGTCGTTCTCCAATTTCGCTTGGCTACAGAGAATCATCAGCATGAACTTGTCGTTCGGGCTGTTCGTGAATCTCTGTCCGTAAGTGCGGATGTCCTGCAAATAGTTTCCATCCATGAGGTCGATCACTTTCCCAAGGTCGCCTGCGTTACGGCTGATTCGATCTGGTGCCCACGTCAGGATGCCATTGAACTTGCCTTGCTTGATCTCCTCCACGATCTCGTTGAAGACTGGTCTTTGTCCAGTCTCCTTGGCGGAGTGGCTTTCTCGCTTCATGGTCACGATCTCCAATCCCTCTCTTTCGGCAAGCTGCAACATCTCCTTGATCTGGCTATCTATGGAGAGAACCTGCCGTTCCTCCGATTCCGTAGACTTTCTTGCGTAAAGGCAGTATTTCACCTTTACGGGGCTTGCTACTTTGGCCGCAGTCCCTAATGGCTCTGGTGCTTGTATTTTTGTCATACAACACAAGGAATGACGCAACTCGCCCCAGGAGTCCAGAGCGTCCCGAGTATCCCGAAGTTGGTAACTTTTGCCTGTGGAAAACCCGAGGGGTGGTTAAGGAAGTTAACCGAAAGTGGTAAACGAAATTCACCAAAACTGGTTAACTTTGTTAACACACAAAAGAAAGAGAAATATAGAGAAACTTAGTATTAGGCACAACCTGTGGAAAAAGTGGTTCAGAATCTGAACCAGTTCAGTATTTGAACCGCTTGTGGTTCAGCTAGTGAACCAATACTGGTTCATTTGCTGAACTAACAAAATATAGGAAACAAAGGGAAACCTAGTATTAGGGAGAGGTGTGGATATCGAAAGGGTCGAAGGCTTGGATTTCTTTTCTCAACCTCTCAAAGTCTTTGAATACTTTGTTGTAAATCCAAATCACTTTTCCTTTCCGCTTTTTGATTTCGTTACTCTCAAGAAAATCGACGAGATCGTCGTCGATGAAGGAAGCGAGGGAGATGTATGAGGCGACCAATAGCCGTATCCGCTCTTTGATCGCCATCTTCAGGTGTCGCTTTGATTCAGGAAGCTTCGAGATACGGTTAAAGGGCGTAGAGCCTGTCGGTTCGTGGTATTTGAAATGCTTGCTCGCATTTATTATTGCTTCAATATCATCCACCCTTTAATGGATGACGCTGTTCCTGCGGGGTGTCTAGTCCAGTTCTATTTCAAGATTTGCATTTTCCACTTCGACTTGTTTTCCAAAAGATTTTTGCTATGCACAAGGTATGTAACCTCAAACTGATCACGACGCTTTGAGTAGTTCTGAAACTCGATAATAAAATAATTAAGGATGTCTTCTGTCGGCACATCAATCTCGATGATTACGCCACCTTCAGATTTAATATATTTTTCCGTAATTGTTTTGTTGTCCGTAAAATATTGTCGTGTTAAGGATTGTATTTTATACAGATCAATCACAATATCGTTCAATTCTTCAGGATACGACAAATCGCCTTTTTCTCGATATTCTAGAATTTTCCTCCAACCATCTTTAAAGCGATTCTCTATTTGCTCGCTATGCTCAATATATTCTTTTGATGTGATGCCTCGATAGAGTTTCATTGCGGTAGTTCAATTACTTCTATGTTTGTAGGCAAGACGTTTTTGACAGTATTATAGGTTGCTTTGGTCAAAACACAGATAGCACCGACAAGATTCGGCTTTTCTTCCTCCATGTGGATGATTGCATCTGCAATTTCTTCAGTGACTTTAACCTCATCAAGTTTTAGTGTCCCTGCGCCTAGGAGTGGGAATGTGATTGAGGTATAGCCAAGCTCCATGGTTTTTTCCAAAGCCACAACGACAATACTGTGTATTTCGGGAAGTGTTATCCTCTGGTCTTTTTTCCAATCAACTGTGGGGATATGAAATACGCTTTTTGCCTTTAGCTTTCCAGCAGTAGTTGGATATACTTTGCCCACCTGCCCAGGAGCATATTTCTCAGCTTCTTTGAAGATTTCCTTGCCACCTTCTTTTGCGATCCAACGGGCAATACCGCCACCAGGAGTAAAATCCGTATCGGCAGCGTTTGCGATTACATCAGTATCTACTTTGGTTATGTCTCCAATATATACTCTCATAATGGCCATTTTAACATTTCTCTCATTTAGCCCCTAATTAATGACGCATCTCTCATTTATAGTCTAGCCCCCTCAAAAGCCCTGAGGTTGGTAACTGACTACACAAATTTCGATATGTAAGCTAGGGTACAAAATACCTCTTAATGAGGCTGTAAAAAGGTCGAGAATCTGCTAAAATGGTATTAATTTATGAAGAAAAAAATTAAAGTCGCACTATTGTTTGGAGGCAAATCGGCTGAACACGAGGTATCTCTCCGTTCTGCTGAAAACGTCGCAAATGCTATCAATAAGGATAAATACGATGTTGTCTTAATTGGTATTGATAAAACTGGGAAATGGCTTCTTGGGGATTCTTCGACAAAACTGCTTGATAAGGCAAATCCAAAACTCTATAAATTAAATTCTTCAAACAACGATAGTGTCGCTCTTGTTCCTCAGGGCGGAGGAATGATTTCAAATCTCAGCAATATGAATTCTAAAGCCTCGATTGATGTCGTCTTTCCCATTCTGCACGGTCCATTTGGAGAAGACGGAACAGTACAAGGTTTGCTAAAACTAGCGAATGTTCCTTTCGTTGGCGCTGGAGTTCTGGGATCAGCAGTTGGAATGGATAAAGATGTGATGAAGCGTCTTTTGAGAGACGCAGGTATTCCCATTGGAAAATTCATTGCGCTTAAGCAAGGTGAAAAAATAAGTTTTGACAAAGCAAAAAAGATGCTCGGATTACCTCTCTTTATTAAGCCAGCGAATATGGGTTCTTCGGTTGGTGTAAGTAAGGTGAAAAATAAGAAAGAATTCGACAAGGCTGTTAGCGATGCATTTAAATTCGACACCAAAATTATCATGGAGGAATTTATTGATGGACGTGAGATAGAGTGCTCGGTATTGGGAAATGATAACCCAATTGCATCGAAACCTGGAGAAGTGGTGGTCAAGAACGACTTCTATTCTTACGAAACAAAATATATTGATGAGAACGGGGCTGCCATTGAAATTCCTGCCAAGATTTCAAAAAAAGCGACAAAAGATATTCAGCAACTTGCCATAAAAACTTTTAAAGCACTCTCTTGTGAAGGGTTCGGACGAGTCGATTGTTTCTTAAAGAAAAATGGCCAAGTGTATGTGAATGAAATAAATACGATACCAGGATTTACCAGTATTAGTATGTACCCGAAGCTTTGGGAAGCAAGCGGTGTTTCTTACTCAGAACTTATTGATCGACTGATTCAATTAGCTCTTGAGCGTTTTGAAAAAGAGAAAAAACTAAAGACTTCTTATATAGAATAATTATTATGTTTATATCAAAAAAGAGACCAATTATAATACCTCAATTCGAGCATACACGACTGTCTGCTGCCATTGCTTCCTTGTGGGGAAATGATGATTTTGAAAAAACTACTCTTCCACCAGATTCTTTTATAAAGGGAGTTTTATTTCATGACAGAGGCTACGGTTATCTTGATAATTTCCCATTGGGGTCGCTATCTATAGAACAAAGAAAAGCCACCTTAATAAAGGGTATAGAAGAAAGTTTTAATGACCCCATTGCTGATATCGTCACCCTTCTTCATATTAAGAGGCTTACAAACTCGTCCACCATGAAAGATGAATTAACGGATGTTGCACTTGAATGTGAAAAAGTATTATCAGAAAAAATGAAGGCTGTGACTGTATCAGAAACTGAGTTTGCATTCGCCGATCGTATCGTGGATTTAGCAGACAGTATAGCTTTTGATTTTTCACTTGAAGAAGATAGTGAGGATACCGGTAAAGTTTCAAGTCGGCACGGATCAAATGATCTCACGCCGATCAATTTCAGTATCAAAGGAAATATTATTTCAATGACTCCATGGCCACTGTCAGTCGATCGGTATGAGGGATTTATAGTTGGATATCATAAGAATGGTTATCCAGAAAAACTTGATCCGTGCATTATTCCTTTTATTTTACAAAAGTAATTCCATAATTATAAAAAAATATGAAAGTAAAACTGGGCGCAAATATAATATATGTTTCTGACCTTCCTAGGGCAAAAGACTGGTATGAAAAAATACTTGGCATGAAAACTCTTGAGTACAGACCACCAGAATTTTTAGAGACAGAATTGGAAGGATCTATCTTTAATATTGAGACGGAAAATCCCAATCGACCAGAAGGGTTAAGGGATATCAGAATTGGAGGTAGATCATCAATAGAGTTTCTCGTTGAGGATGTTAAGGCTTTTATAGAGGAAGCACGCTCTTTGGGAGTTCCAATAGTCGTCGAGCCTGTTGTCCCATTTTGGGGAGGATGTAGTGCTGTTATTGCCGATCCTGACGGAAATGAATTTGTAATGTATCAGCCGGAACTTTAGTATAAAAATCAATACAGAATGACAAAAGCAAAATTAATTAAATTAAAATTTAAACCAGACGCCAAACAAATCTGGCTAGACTGGGCAGAGGAATTAAAACGCCGAAAAGATGAGGTTGTTGCGACGCTTAAAAATGAAGGTGTGGTTTCTGAGTCGTGCTTTATATCAGAAGATGGCGAACATGTTTACTATTTCATGGAAGCAGATGATTTTGAGAAAGCGAAAAAAGCCGTGACAGAAAATCCTCACCGAATAGACGCTGACCACAAGAAAGCGCGGGAGAGTAGTCTAGAATTCGTCGCAAAACTAGATTGCCTATTTCATTTTGAGAATCGATAAATATATGGATAAATCACTACAAGTCGCAAAACCTTTTCTAGGCAAGGATGTCACAGTCACAATGGACAGACCTCTTCATTCCAAGCATCCTAAACATGGCTTTGTGTACGAGGCTAACTACGGCTTTATTGAAGGAACCGAATCAGCAGACGGTAAAGAATTGGATGCTTATTTTCTAGGTGTAAACGAACCACTGCAAAAAGCAGAGGGTACTTGCATTGCAATTATCCATCGCTTGGATGATGACGATGATAAGCTCATAGTAGTTCCCAAAGGAGGTAATCTTTCGGATGAAGAAATTAGAAATGCTACTAACTTTCAGGAAAAGTTTTTCGAATCTGAAATATTGAGAAAATAGCTAAATTACTTAAATCCCAATACTCGGATACTGTAGTAAATCTTCCTCCCAGTCCTCATCCTCTTTTAGTCTGTTAATCTCTCGCTTCTCTTTTGTTGTAGTAAGCGCAAGCGCATCAGGTATCGACGCATCGATTCCTTGCTCAAGAAGCGTGTCCTTGTCGATCATTTTCATCTTGCCGCTCTGATCCGTATAGACCATGGAGAGCAAATCATCGAACGCTGGTCTGCCGATCAGTTTGCCGCCATTTCGCAGCCACTTGGCGAGCTTTGCGTAACCTGCCGCATACTGATCTTCATAGAGTCCGTCGTTGTATTGATACTTCTCGGTCACATCGATTCCATACTTCTGTCTCATCTCATATTTGCTCACCATGAAGTTTCCTTGGGCATAGCTTGCGATGAGCATGCACAAGTCTCGACCTCGTCCTGCTTTGTCCACAAAGATATTTTGATCTGATAACGGCACGTCATACCTCTTTGCAAGCTCGATGACTTTTCGTGCGACGATAATCGGATCATCAGTCACTTCGTGATACAGAACTTCTGCTGCATTCTGGGCTTTAAGGACAATCGCTGAATACTGTCGGTATTTATCAGCCAATATCACTCCTAGTCGTTTCTCTCCAATAAGAGGAATCCTCTCGTGGTAACAGCTATTAAGTAACTGTTCGGAAAACAGCTCGATGTATCCCTTGATCGTTTTCGATTCTTGCTCCAATACGCTCAACACAAGGATGCAGAACGCATCCACCAAGTCATCATGCTTTTCCGTACCGAATCCGAGTATCTGGGTTATGAGATTTTCTGCCCCATATTCAGGAAATAGTACCTTGCCTGACTGAATGATGCTTGAGACCAAGGACAACCTTGCTCGCTTGTCTGATCCCTGCGACTTGTATTCCTTAGCGAGCAGACCTTCTGTTTTCAATTGCTCAATAAGAGATCGTTGGTATGCAATGCTCTCGACAAAGAGTTGTGTCGGCATATTCGTGTTCAGTATCCTGATCTTCTCCAGTGTTTTCGGGAAGTCCATCCTCTCGTTCACTGGATTCGGCTGAATGTATATCTTTAAACTGCTTCTCCTGCCATATATCTTGCCCGACACCATGGCGGTATAGTCCGCAGTCTCTTTCTCACTGATAGCAGGATCAATGCCTGTTGCCACATACCTGAAGTTCGTCTCTATAGGCAACTTGCTGTATTTCTGTATCCATTCAGGACGAACAACTTGATCATCGTCGGCGATAATCTGTAGCATATATTCTCTCTGCCATGACTGGAGGCTTGGCACCGACTTCTTGAGTGTGTCTATGTCTGCTTGCGTAGGAAACTTCTCCGGCCACATGGAAGTGCTATCTTCCTTGAGGAAGGGATACGCTTTTGTCACACCATTCATTCTCCCTTCAAGGATTGCTTTCTTGAGACGCATGATGACCGAGTCGTTATGAAGCTTCGTGCCGATGACGATCATCCTCGTATCCTTGTCTCCAAGAGGCATAATGTCACTCGTGAGCCAATCAAATAGTTTGTCACGGCTTTCCTGCGTTTTAACAATATTCAGGTCTTCGAGGTCGTCTGCAATAATCAAATCTGGTCTATGTGCGCCATGTTTAACACCTCGCACCGATCCTTCTATCGAAGCAACCATGATTCGTGCTCCGTATCTTGGAAGCACGATAGATACCGCTCTCCACTCATCGTTCGGCTCCTCGAATGGTCCAAGGTCTAATCTCAAAAGTCTGTTGTTTTCGAGCTCAAGCTTGATGTTGGCAAGATACTGCCTCGCTTGGCTTTCGGTCTTTGCAATAATGAGCACAAACTTTTTCTGTTGGCATCCAAGGATAGACCAAATAGCATAGGAAGTTCCCATAATCGTGGTCTTGCCCGAGCCTCGAAATGCTTCGATAACCAAAGTCTTAATATCGGTATCTTCAGTGAGTTCAAATAATTCTTTATGGAATTGCGCTGTCTTGAACTTTGTATAATGCGAGAAATAGATATGGAAGAACCACTGATGACAGGCTCTAGTCGTGGCACGCCTGATCTTCCGATTCTGCACGATCTCATCTATGCGATCGGGCGATACGTCGAGGCTATGATTGTGCATGGTGGTCTATTCCTAATGCCTTTCGGACAAGCCTTTCTTCCTCGGGAGTAAGCTGCTCGTCTTCTTCGACTCTGGTAGTTACTTCGACCTTGTTTCGATACTTCGGATGGTGCTGACGGAGCCAAAGCTGTATCGCTGGAAAGTTTTTCTCCTTGATGAGTGTGATTAGTTGAGATTCACTCAGGTCATTAATCATTAACTCGCCATCCTGCATTGCTTCATCGACCAATTTCTTGAATTTATCATTCTCTCGTCGCCAACGATAGAAAGTGGAGCGGCCGATTTCCGCTCGCTCGCAAGCGATTTGAATAATCGGAATCTTTCTTAACTGTTCAAGCACGACTTTTTGTTCTGCAGTGTTCCTGCGAATGGTTGATGTCCTTTTCATAATTTTATTGCTTTTAGGTTTGTTAATTTCTGCCATCTAGTAATTGCCGTCTGTACATACTCGGGATCAAGCTCAATGGCGATGCAGACTCGTTTGGTCTGCTCACATGCAAGGAGGCATGTTCCCGAGCCTAAGAAACCGTCATACACTGCATCGCCGATTCGAGTGCTGTTGAGGATGAGGTGGCGGATGAGTGGAACGGGTTTTGTCGTTGGGTGAAATGGACTCTTGTTTGGTTTCGGATGGATGATGACTGATTTGTCTTTCGACTTCAGGAATTCGTGCGTTCCATACCATCCATATGCGATGAGCTCGTGCATCGGTGCATAGTCCATTCTCCCGATTACTGCCTGCGTCTTTACCCACACAATGAGCTGTGCGAATTTACATCCGATTGATTTCATTCCATCTCTAAGAGCGAAAATCATCTTGTCCGAGTTGAAGATATACAAAGCATTCTTCTTTTCAAGGAATGCAGTAACAGCTCCAAGCCAGTCCTCGGTAAACTTTTTGTATTCCTCATCGGATTGGAGGTGGTCATTCTCGATTTTCTTGTCTTTGAGTAGTGCCTTGAGGTTCTGCTTGCTCTCGGTGACCGCTACGCCGTACGGAGGATCGGAAATAATTGCTTTGATCTTGTGCTTGCCGACAACACTCGCTACAAATTCCTTGTCTCTTGAATCGCCGCAAGCGATTGTGTGATCTCCGAGTCGAAAGATATCTCCGGCTTTAATTAAGTTTTGTGACTTTTTCATGTGGCGCGATTTGCTTAAAGCGGTTGATAATGAGCTGACAGAATATAGGTTCCATCTCGCAGACATACGCTGTGCGTTTTAATTGTTCGCACGCCGAGAGAATACTTCCTGATCCACCAGTAACGTCGAGAATGATGTCGCCAGGTCGGGAGCATCTACGCAACGCTTTCTCGTGAAGCGTTGGAGGCTTCTGTGTTGGATGCGAATACTCCTGCGATGGCAATCGCTTCACGAGCCAGATGTTCAGCATATCGAGAATATCCTCGACCAACCTGTTTCCCGTCGTGGTTTCGTTGTTCAGAACTTCATTGAGATTTTTTACTTTATCGGATAGATATGGTTTTCCTCTCGTTCCGTACACGCAATATTCGGTCACCTTGTTGAATGCAACCTGCGGTGTCGGGGAGGCGTTATCTTTCACCCACAAACAGAGTCTTTTAGAATCTATGTCAAGTTCGCGGTAGAGGGCTTGAAACAGCCAGACGTATCGTTCGTCACACCAGAAGAAAACATGGGCATCAGGTTTTATCACAGAGAATGCGTTCTGAACGAGCGTCTTTGCGAATGTTCTGTATTCATCATCTGTTTTGCTGTCATCGGTCGTGCCGCCGTACTTCGCCTTGTTTCCAACTCCTTTGTCGTATGAGAGTCCGATGTTGTATGGCGGGTCAGTGTTCACCATGTCGGCAAGATTTCCGTTCATCAGAAACTTGATCATGTTTTGGTCTGTCGAATTGCCGCAGAGCAATCGGTGACGACCGAGTGCGAAGTAGTCACCAAATTTAATATCGGTTTCTTTGATCTTTTCTAGTTCTTTTTCCTCGTTGAAATTGTCATCAGTGACTTCGAGATTGTCATCGAAGATGTTGGTGAGATCAGTAGAGTCAAAACCTGCACTGAGCAAGGTGTCTATGTCAAAATCGGAAGCGAGAATATCCCAGTCCCATGAGCCTCCGCCTCTGTTTGAAGTGAGGAGGTACTGCTTGAATTCTATGACCGATAGTTTTCTGTTGGGAACTCTGATCTCAATTTCTTCCTCTCCTCGACCCATGAGTTGCAATGCTTTGATTCTCTGATGGCCTGCAACTATTTTTCCGTCAGTGTTAATTGCAGGAAGCTCTGCAAGATTAAATTTCTTGAGGGATTCTTTCAAATCTTCCATCTGCTTGTCTGTTATTTTTCTCGGATTCTTCTCGTAGGGCAGAAGATCGTTTACCCGGCGCTTTTCGGTGCGCCACACCAGTGGTGTTAATTTGGACATGTATGTTTACGGTTATTAATAATGGGCACAGTGTGCGTTCCACTTTTTGACTAAATGTAGGAATTACTTTTACCCCTACACTTAAGCCTATTTCGCAAAAAGTGATTTTTTTGTTGCATTACTTTTCTGCCTTGGCACAATGGTAATTCCACAAAAGTGATCAAACGTGGTGCATTACTTTTGCCACCCATAATGCTACTCGTCTAAAAATGCAAAAAGGTGTGCATTGAAATCGTATCGGCCCCAAGACCTTCTGTCTGGGGGAATTACCTGGCAAGAAATGAATATGGAAATTAGTCCAGGAATCCCTTGAAAATATGCAAAATCAAAATGGCACACTGCTTTGGCACAGTGTGCTGTTCCAATATCCCTGAAATACCCTGATGTGGCTTGATGGAGAGTACCTAAAATACCTTACAAACGCTCATTTGAAACACTGCCTTTCTGTGTGCCAAATTGTGCCAATTTGGGAAGGTTAGACCCCGACCCACGAACCTCAAATCCGTTAGTCCAAATATGCTAAAATACCCTTACAAGGTCTCACTCGTGGTGTACTTAACCCACGATGCCCGCACTAAGAACTTGTTATCGGCACGACCCGAGTGCCTATGATTATGGGACG
>CAZRJE010000006.1:19737-24953 GCA_964600335.1 uncultured Candidatus Saccharibacteria bacterium | reverse complement strand
GTGGCATATCCTGCTGTAGACGTAGAGACGGCAAAGATATTGGTTGTACCACCAGCATTTCCTGAAACCGAGAATCTTGCAAATGGTGATGATGAACCAATGCCAATATTTCCTGATGAAATTGTATCAATGAATCCATCAATGTTGTTTCCAAATATTATATTTCCAATATTCAACAGCATTCCATTATCATTCTGAGCATTGATATTTGAACCAATCAAAATATTATTACTACCATTTACTATATTGGGTCCAACATTATAACCAATTGCAATATTTTGATCTCCATCTACATTGTTATATAGCGACTTGTAACCAATTGAAGTATTCGAATATCCTGTAGTTGCTGAATACAAACTTCTAGCACCAATCGCTGTATTAAAATCAGATATCCAAGAATTTGGACCATGCCCCGACTGATAACCAATGAAAGTATTGTATTGAGAAGTTGAAGGATCATTAGTCTCATAGATTCCAGCATTTCCTCCAATATTTGTATTGTAATTTACGGAATCAAATGAGAGATATGATGATGTTGAAGTCAGATTGTCTGATGATGTTCCAATAAAGAAGTTCCCTCCTATTGAAGATATTGACCAGTGTTTGCTGTTTGCTGAGGCTGAAGTGTCGGTAAGTGTAATGGTTGCTCCACTCGATGAAGCAATCTGTAAATTCCAACTTGGTGTAGTCGTACCGATTCCTAATCTAGCAGCGCTTTCTAACCAATTTAAATTATTTGAGAAGCTGACATTCGACGCGCTAGTCCAATATGCCAATCTATTTTGAGAACCTGATCCTGTGAGATTACTACCACCTACACAAATACCGCCAACAGCGTAACACCCGGAACTAATATTGATTCCATTAGCAAAAGTTGATGTTCCTGTTGTACTAGTTATATTCAATATATTTGCTTGAAGCCCAGCGACAAAAGTCGATGTTGCAGTAGTACTATTAACATTTAAACTATCAAATGCTCCTACACCTGAAACACTAAGTTTTGTATATGGTGATGTAGTACCGATACCTACATTTCCATTTTGCAAAACACTAAATCCTGTAGATCCTGCTACATTTATTGCTCCAGCAAATGTAGATGTAGCAGTTGAAGATGTAGCGCTATAAGCAGCAGCAGTAGGAGTAGATGTGGCAATTAGATTTCCATTAGAATCAAGTGAAGTTAGCATATTTTTTCCAATTCCCATGATCTGCAAAACGTTCGTCAAAAGACTTCCATTAAAGTATGCTGTTCCGTTTACTGAAAGAGATTGAGACGGGGAAGTAGTACCGATACCAACTCTACCATTTGAATCAATTATAAATGCTGTGGATGTGGCAGTGCCGGTAGTCGAAGCAACCGACAAGATGGGAGATGTCTGCGAATTAAATCCGTATACAGACAGTGCTGGCTGACTTGCGGAAGAATTTGTGATGGATAATTTCGAATACGGTGATGTGGTTCCGATTCCTATATTGCCAAGCATATAACCAGTACCATTTTCAAGGAATGATGCAATAGTCGTCGAAGCTGAATTTACAAGATCAAACAATCTATTTGTGCCTATACCAGTACCCCATACTGAAAATCTAGAATAAGGAGTGGATGTACCAACTGAAACTCTATTTGTGTTTGTCTGAGCATAGAATAATTTGTTTGCATTATTCAAATAAATCATTACCTTCGAATTCGTGGAGTCAATAGCAGCAACATCCGGTAAATTATCACCATTGAAATCTCCTACATCAAAAGCGACACCGTCTCCGACCGACGTATAATCAACTCTATTGGAAAATATTCCTTGGCCATTATTTATAAAAGTTGTCATGCTTCCATCAAAATTATTTACAGAGACAATATCAAGACTTCCATCACCATTTATATCAGTAAGATTTACTTTAAATGGTCCTGAGTTTGTGGCAGTAGAATAATCTACTTTTGAAGCAAATGTACCATCACCATTATTAATAAACACAGATATACTATCTGCGTAGAATGCATTTGCCACGACTATGTCTGGTTTATTATCACCATTTATATCTCCTGCCGATATTCCTTCAGGTCCAGCACCAGTCACATAATCTACTTTTGTATTAAAAGTTCCATTACCCTTATTCAATAATATCGACATTGTATTAGCACCATAATTGGTTGTAACAATATCTATCTTTCCATCGCCATTAAAATCACTTAATGATAAGTTTTCTGGATTCGATCCGGTTGTATAATCAACTTTCGATCTCATTACTCCCGAACCATCATTTATTAGTACCGAAACAGAATTACCGGATTGGTTTGCAGATACAACATCGATCTTACCATCATTATTTAAATCACCCGTAAAGACAGAGTACGGCAATGATCCTGTGTTGTAATTTGCTTTAGATCCAAATGTAAATGATCCTTTATTTATCATTATTGTGGTCGATGAGATATTTGTATCAGCAAGAACCACATCCTTAAAACCGTCACCATCAATATCTGCAATACTCAAATCCGATATATTTGCATTTGTCGTACCACTTGAAGTTGTAACTTTGGTTCCAAATGTACCATCGCCATTTCCTGGAAATACTGATATAGAATCATTAACATAGTTCGTGATTACTAAATCCAATTTTCCGTCATTATTCATATCGGCAACTCTGATATTTGATGGTGTCGAAAGTGTAGTGTATTGATTTTTTAAGACAAAATTTCCACCAGATACTACGCTTATATCACCGGATTGAATCGACCCAATGTTAGATAATGATATTTTGCTATTATCATTGGATTTTATTGTTGCAAAAGGTACTGATGCAATGGCGATACCAGAGCTAAAGTCTGTGTAAGCATTGAAACCACTTTGATAAGTTATATTAGCACCTGAAGAAAATGCTATTGCTTGAGTTACTAAATCAGGAGTATATAGATTTCCGACAGGAGTAGATGTTCCTATTCCGACATGACCATTTTGCAAAACACTAAATCCTGTAGATCCTGCTACATTTATTGCTCCAGCAAATGTAGATGTAGCAGAAGTCGAACTTGCATAAATATATGCAACCGTAGGAGAAGTTGATGCTGAAAGAGCTCCAGTACCACCATTTGAATATACCCAGCCTTGACCAAAACTTGAGACTCCAGTTCCTCCATAATTTACTCCAATCGAAGTTGTTGCCGATACAAGACCATTATTTGCCTGAAGTGGTCCATTTAGGTTTGATAGATATAGGTTTTGAGAAATTGTATATGCAGTAGATGAAGCATAAGGAAATACTGACGACACAGATGATGTTGCGGTGAATGATCCGGCGAGTGCATTGTTTCCTAAATCAGAACTTCCTTTAACTGAAAGAGTTCTCCAAGGACTTGTAGTTCCAATTCCGAGATTTGAAGATATGTATGTAGAACCAATAACTTCAAGTTTACTCGTAGTTGTCGTCGAATTCGCACCAATCAAAACTGTATTTGAAGACGTTGCCAAACGTATAGCAGAACTATTGAAATAAACCCAGTTACCATCAGTACCACCTCCACCTCCACCAGATCCAACTGGAAGCCATGAACCTCCTATTGATTTGTATTCGATGACACCGGCATTGTCTCTAAACCCATATCCATTTGTTCCAGATATTGGACCAAAATTCAAATAACTATTTGCTTGAGATAAAGTTATATTTCCAAAGACATCAAGAACAGAAAGTGGAGATGTTGTACCAATACCAATTCTATTATTTAGAGAATCAACATACAAAACTCCAGAATCAAAATTTACATCTCCTGCTATTGAAGATGTTCCAGTGCCAAGAAGAGCGAGCTGACCACCAATACTCAAACTATTTGCAAAACTCGAAGTTGATCCTCCACTTACAGTAAGTATTCCTCCCACTGTAACATCAGAAGAAAATGTCCCACCGGATGATACACCTGCAAGTCTCTGATCTATCAGAGTAACAATACTGTCATAAAGATTTGAAGCGGTCTTGCCGACATTTTCCATATTTCTATCACTCTGATTTGCTACAAATATTTTCTGATTGTTTAATCGATCATTCAAAATTTGAATCTGATTCTTGATGTCAGATATTTGAGACAAATCACTTGGATACTGATACACAACCGAAGATGTACCGTTTGTTTTTGCAGAATTATTATTTATATTTATTATCGTAGTCTTTGAATCGTCACGAGACATCCTTACAAGCGCTACATTTTTATTTTCGCAACCGAACACATTGCAGATAAGATCTCGGCTTGTAACTTTTATATTTGCCCAAGAATTTGAGATAAACGATCCGATCGATGCAGAATATTCAGCTATAGAACTGGAAGAAAGATCCGACTTAAAATCATTTGATATTAAGTCAAAATTATTGTGTAAATATGAAGCTGAAACCAAAATCACAAATGCAACCATCAAACTCGCTAAACCAAAGGTTGTCTTTGTTCCTAATTTTGCTAGTTTTGAGGCAAATTTTTCATCAAAAAACCTCTTCGATTTCTGAGCCCAAAGCTTCTTTTTATTTTCAATTATGTTCCTTATTTCATCAGACTTTGAAGTACTGTCAAATTGTTCGTCTTTTTGAGACTTAGACTCATCCGAGATTGCCATATTTATAGCGCTATCTCGGCTCAGCAATTCAGGTAGAAGAGGTCTAGTGTCAGTTTCATACTTTACCTCATTTTTACTTGAAAATATTCCCTCTTTTTTTACATAGTTATTGAGTAATGTCTTAACTCCAGTATCACCACTTATGAGATCAGATTCTGATTTTGCATTTTCAGGAGCACCAGTAGAAGATATCTTTTGAGAAACTGGAGATGTTTTTGCTGTCTCTCGAGACGCAAGAAAAGCATCATTTTTTGAACTGTGAATATCTTCTCTTGACTCACTTTCATTTCGCATCACCTTGGCACCATTTTGCGCGAAATCGAGGTCACTGTTTTTTGCAACTTCCTGCTCTTTATTTGACTCAACAATATTTAGGGTCTCATCACTCTTCAATGATTCGTCTTGATTCGGCTGCGAACTTATTGAAGCTAAAATTTTATTCGCTTCCTCTTGAGTGACATTTGAAACCTTCTTATGATTCAAATCATAAGTTAGCGCGTGTCTCAAAATATCATCCTTAGAAACATACCAGACTCTTCCCACCAACTTTGCAGAAATGACTCCCTGTCTCGCGAGCTGACCAACATAATCTCGTGAATAACTAGCAATCTCGGAAGCTCG
>CAZRJE010000006.1:16770-19637 GCA_964600335.1 uncultured Candidatus Saccharibacteria bacterium | reverse complement strand
GTCTCGCGAGCTGACCAACATAATCTCGTGAATAACTAGCAATCTCGGAAGCTCGTTTTGACGAGATATATTCCTTATCATCAAAATATAATGGGTGCGACATTGGTAATATTATACAACGCCATGCATTCTATATTGAGATTTTATCCACATAATTATCAAAAAAGTATTCATTTTTAAATATAAATAGTTCAGCAAATACATAGAGTCTAAAATGGAATTTGAAATCAAATAGTATCATACTAGAATAATCGAAATGGACGCACCATACCCTGACATCAGAATAACTAAAATCGGCAAAGCGAGATTCATCAATGCCTGAGCAAAATTGAGAATATAATATAAAAGATAAAAATAAGTAATTAAACGAATTACACGTCGGGCATAAATTAGGAGAAGTATTTGGCAGTTGTCCACAACCTTCATAAGCTTTTATATCTATTCATATGTATAATATATATGTGTATGAGTGTTTATGAAGGTTTAGTAATCATATAATCAATAATTACAATGTACCCAAAATATCTTTCAATTAAGCAAACTGCCCGAATTCTCGGGGTTACTCCCCTCACGTTACGCAACTGGGATAAGGCAGGAAAGTTTGTGCCATCCCGACATCCTATAAATAACTATAGAGTCTACAAAATCGAATTAGTTGAAAAATTGCTCAAAGATATCGAAGAAAGTAAGGGTATAAAAATGAATAAAGATAAAGTTAAGAAACTCGTAGTACAACACCTGTCTGATTGATTGTAAATACTATATTTGCTTGACAGTTTTTCATTATTTTCTGGTTTATATTTCATCATATTTTTTGCTTGATATTATTGTCATTTACCTATAGACTTTTTGTATGTCACAGAAATACATTCCAACGATTGGTCTTGAGATTCATGCAGAACTCAAGACAAAATCAAAAATGTTTTGCACTTGTCGCAACGAATCAATCGATGCAAAACCAAATTCAAATATTTGTTCGATCTGTCTCGGTCATCCAGGTACACTTCCTGTACTAAATCATGAAGCTATCAGAAAAATAATTTCTCTTGGTATTGCTATCGATGGAAAGATTGCTGATTTCACCGAGTGGGATAGAAAACATTATTTCTATCCTGATATACCAAAAGGATACCAAATCAGTCAGTACGCCTACCCTCTCGTAAGTGGTGGTAAAATCGTCAATGTCGAAATTGAAAGAATTCACCTCGAAGAAGACACCGCAAAATCTACACACGATACACACGACGATACCCTCATCGATTTCAATAGAAGTGGTGTGCCACTCATGGAGCTAGTTACAAAACCAGTCATTCATGATGCTGATACTGCGGTAGCATTTGCAAAAGAATTACAATTACTCATCCGATACCTCGACCTTGGTTTCGCAAACATGGAAAAAGGAGAAATGCGAGTCGAAGCAAATATCTCAATCGCAACTAAAGAAGACACTGATGCTAGACGTTTTGGCACAAAGACTGAAGTAAAAAATCTAAACTCATTCAAAGCAGTTGGCTCTGCAATTCTTTATGAAGTTGAAAGGCAGGCTTCCCTACTCGAATCAGGGGGCAAGGTAATCCAGGAGACTCGCGGTTGGGATGAAAAAAAACAAGAAACATTTTCACAGAGAAGCAAAGAAAGTTCTCATGACTATAGATATTTCCCAGATCCTGATATTCCAAAAATGCTTATATCATCTATTAAAGATTTTGATCTATCAAAAATAAAGCAGGAACTTCCACTACTTCCCCAAGAAGTGAGAGAGGTGTATACAAATAAATACGGCGCAAATCCAAAAGAAGTCCAGATATTTGTAGAAAATGATGTCTTGAGAGAATACTTCTCAAAGATAATACAGTCATTAAACGACGATGTAAAAAAGATTAGACTTGCTATGAACTATTTATTGACCGATTATGTTGGTTTAATAAAAAAAGGTAAACCGGATTATACAATCGTAGATCTAAATAAAATATCACCAGATGATTTTGTAGATATAATCACATTGGCTTTCAATAAAGAAATAAACTCTAAATCAGCAAAAGAGCTTATTCAGTTGTGTTTCGATGGTTCAAGAGATCCAAAAGTGATAGCAAGAGAAAGAGGATTTATTCAGTCAAATGATCCAGAGGCTGCAAAAAAGATTATATTAGATGTAATCAAATCAAATCCAAAAGTTGTTGAAGATTATAAAGCAGGTAAACAAGCGTCTATTCAGTTTCTCATCGGCCAAATAATGAAGATTTCGAGAGGTTCTATCGATCCAGAGTCAGCACGAAATATTCTCATAGAAAATCTCAGTTAGACATTCTATATTTCATCGAGAATTCCATAGTTCGTGAATAAAAGCTACTCGGATAAATACAAAATCTATATAAATATTTATTTTATAGAATTCACAAATTTTACTATCGCTTCACCTAAAAGCTTTATGGAGTTATCATCTAATACAGAGACGGTCTCAACATTCTTGTTTAATTTTTTAGCAATCTTCACAGCTTTTTTTAGAGTCGATTCATCGACCATATCAGTCTTGGTCAAGATGAGCATCTCTGGCTTATTGTCGAGACCTTCACCATAGTTTTCAAGTTCAGCGCGAATGACCTTGTATACATGGTCGATTCCCTCTTCTGCGTTCTCAAGAGATATAAGATGGAGCAATATCTTGGTCCTTTTTACATGTTTCAAAAACTTTATACCGAGACCCTTTCCCTCTGATGCACCTTCTATTATTCCGGGAATATCAGCGACGATCAATCCGTGCAATACTCCAAGATTTGGATCCAAAGTTGTAAAAGCATAATTCCCTACTTTTGCTTTTGCTTTTGTTAAGGCATTCAAAAGACTAGATTTGCCGGCATTTGGTAAAC
>CAZRJE010000006.1:13910-16670 GCA_964600335.1 uncultured Candidatus Saccharibacteria bacterium | reverse complement strand
GCTTTTGCTTTTGTTAAGGCATTCAAAAGACTAGATTTGCCGGCATTTGGTAAACCAATAAGTCCAATATCTGCAATTAGATTCAATTCAACGTGAAATTCAGCATCTTCACCATCTTTACCCTCAGTACTTTGTTCAGGTCGAACATTTGTTGAAGCCTTGAAATATTCATTGCCAAGACCACCCTTCCCTCCATGTAATATTTTGTATTGTTCACCTTTATTCAAGATTTCAACAGTTCTACCTGTCTTGGTATTTCTAACAACAGATCCTACGGGTAAATATATTATGCAATCTTTACCGCTTTCACCTTGCCTTGAAAAATTTGCTCCCGCTCGACCATTCTCGGCAATAAATTGTTTTACTGCTCTATGCTTAGTCAAAATATTTAAGTCAGAAACACCCTCTACAAATACATCGCCACCCTTCCCACCATTACCGCCTCCGGCGCCTGACCATTCTTTGCCTTTTTCATGCATCCAACGAACAACACCATCACCACCTTTACCTGCTCGAGCATAAAAAACTATTTCATCTACAAAAGCCATATATTATTTTTTATTGGAGAAAGTGACCTTGTATACTTCTATCAAAGCTATCATTATAGCGAGAATGACTGGACCCAAGACAAGTCCAATTGGACCAAACAATATTATTCCTCCCAAGACAGATAGAAGAATGAGGAATGGATGGATTTTCATTCCGCGATTCATAAGATATGGACCAAATGTATGATCGACAATAAATACTGCCAAATAACACCATACAAACAATCCAATCGCATAAGCATAGTTGTGAGTCAGTAATAGATAACCAACGGAAGGTAAAATGACGAGACTTGTACCAAGACTCGGAATAAGTGCTGCCACGCCCGCAATAGTTCCCCACAATGATGGAGCGGGTATACCGAAGACCAATAAACCAAGGCCGATCAATATTCCATCGATGATAGATACTGCGATCGAACCCGCGAATACTGACCTTATAGATCTCACGACTGTACGAGTGATAAATATTTCATTATTTTCCAAGACGCTATTCCAATTTAACAATCTCCTCTTTAATTCTTTTCCATCACGTAGGAAATAAAATAGAGCCAAGAGAAATACAACAACATAAGCAACTACATGAGCAATGCCAGTAAATACTGAATCAAGATTAGAGAAAGTCCATTCTAGGGCTGATTTTATATAATCTGTGAGATTTAAAGAATCAAAAGAATATGCTGGGAAAGCTCCGAAGGCTAAATCAGAAAGACTCTTTGATGTATCATTTAACAATGTTATTACTTCCCCTCTATTTCCCTCATCAGTGAGTAGACCATATAGTGTCTGTGTCTCACTATACATATTGCTGACAAGTAGAAATGCTGGCACAACTATGAGAACAACCGCTGCAAGCACCGTGATAAATGCTGAAAGATTTTTCTTTACTCCACTTGGGTGTTCACCACGAATTAACCTATAAATCGGATATATAATGACTGAGACCGCTCCCGCCAAGACGAGTGGCGTCAAAAATGGCAAGAATATATAGGCAACAATGAGAACAAAAAGTCCTACGACCGCCATAAATAGATATTGCGCTGAATTACTAGATTGATTCATGACAATACTATATCAGAAAAGTACGGTTTATGGCAAATCAAATAGAAGTAATTTCAACAAGTAAGTGCAACACTCTAGTAGAATAAACAAAATCGGTGAATTATAAACATGCACAAAGTAAATATTAATACTAATATGATATAATCATTGCAATTAAAACTAATACAAAAATATGGAAACATCTTTTGGTTCTCAAGCTAAATTTGATCGAAAAAGTATAATCGTTGGTTTTATAACTGGAGTTGTTATTGGAGCCGCTGCGGTAATAATCTTCTCACTTCTAATGACAAGTCTTCCAACTTCAGTGAATAAACACAATTCACTTGAATCAAAATTCTTATCACTCGATACTCAGTTTAACAGTGAATATAAAAATATCTTTACCACTACAGATAATCCAAGTGATAGAATGTTAAATGACGCTCTAAATTCCGCAACAAAATCAAAAAATATCCTAAAAGACATAAATGCAACAATAAAAGATATTGTGGATCTATCGTCTGCAAATATGAACTCTGGTAATACAAAAGAATGGTTCACTAAGATAAACCAGTGTTATGCAAAAAGACAAGGTATATATGCAAAATATTCAAATACAATAAATGCTCAAGAAAAATTACTGAAGATAGTCAAATCAGAGCAAACCATGTCTGCTTCGATGACCAATCTCGCAGAAAATTTGTATCAATTTTCATCTTTTGCAAAGACTGGTGATATGAAAAACGCTTTGCTTATGCTCGACAAGACTCAGACATCACTAGCAGAACTTCGAACAAATGCTATGAGTATGAAAGATATCGTAAAATTCCAATCTTTGGATCAGTGGATCTCATATACTGATCAACTTTCAAAGTCTTTATCGACTGTCAAGGCCAGATTGAGTAGTGCCCAGATAGATGCAAAACCAACCGAATCAGATTATGCCATGATCAAAGATTTATACGATGTTGGCAATTTGGCAACGAAAGCCAAAAATAGTTACGCTCAAGATGTCAGGGATTGGGTTTATAACAATAGAGATTCTGTTTCAAAAGATATTGACAGAGAGATAATAGAAGCAAACCAGATGTGTAACGATGCATATAGTATTTATAAGGTAT
This sequence comes from uncultured Candidatus Saccharibacteria bacterium, assembly GCA_964600335.1. Taxonomy (GTDB): domain Bacteria; phylum Patescibacteriota; class Minisyncoccia; order Phycocordibacterales; family PALSA-1337; genus C7867-002. Next base: position 13,963 of record CAZRJE010000006.1, on the reverse strand, counting down.
TGTATCCAAATAGTAAATAGAGCTCGAGATAGACTTATATAGAGTTAGGCACC
>CAZRJE010000006.1:0-13810 GCA_964600335.1 uncultured Candidatus Saccharibacteria bacterium | reverse complement strand
TGACACTTCTTGTACTTCTTTCCACTACCACAAGGACAAAGGTCATTTCTACCTACTTCCCCACTTTTTGAAGGCTGAGAATGAGAATCTGCTGTAATAGCATTTGCACTTTCGCGAACCTCCTTTAGATTTTGATTTGATTCTGAATCTTTAATTTCATTACCATTTATGGTTGGTACTATATTGGGTACAATTCTCTCAAGCTGATCTATCATGGCGCTTTGCATCTCTTTAAATAATCTCAATCCTTCTTTTTTGTATTCTACGAGAGGATCTCTCTGTCCATAAGCCCGAAGATTTACACTTGAACGAGCATAATCCATAACTTCGAGATGTTCCACCCAATACATATCGATAACCTGCAAAATAACAATTCTCAATGCATTCAAGAAATTATCACGACCAAATTCGGCGTATTTTGTCTCTAGAGATTTTGAGATTTCTGTTGATTTGGCATCTTTGTCTGTCTGTGCTTCAATCGATTTGTCGATTGGCATATCAGGGGTTGTATGGGATTGTGATTCACTGTTTCCAATTAATTCAAAGTAAATATCTTCAACATCTTGAACTGAACCAAGTAATACTTTTCTCCTCTTTCTGTAGATATTTGATCTCTGTTGATTGATCACATCATCAAACTCAAGAACATGCTTTCGAGCATCAAAGTTTATACCTTCGATCTTTTCTTGTGCAGTCTCAAGCGCACGTGAGATGATACTGTGTTGAATTGGCTCATCCTCAGGCATACCAAGCCTTCCCATCATTGATTTTAGAGTGTCAGATGCGAAAACTTTCATGAGATTATCTTCTAAAGATACGAAAAACTGTGTCTCTCCCGGATCACCTTGTCTACCAGAACGTCCTCGGAGCTGATTGTCTATACGTCTTGCTTCATGTCTCTCAGTACCCAAAACATAAAGTCCGCCCACATTCTTAACTTTTGAATATAATTCTGGAGTATTTGGATTTCCACCAAGCTTGATATCGACTCCTCTACCAGCCATATTTGTGGCTATGGTGACTGCACCGAGTTTTCCTGCCTGAGCAACGATTTCTCCCTCTCTTTCAGCATATTCAGGTTTTGCATTCAAAATAGTATGATTCACCCCCTCGGCTTTCAAAAACTTTGACAATAATTCATTTTTTTCTATGGTCACGGTTCCTATGAGTACAGGCTGACCTTTTGCATTTAATTCTTTGACCTTTCTTGCTATAGCTTTGTACTTACCTATCTCTGTTCGGAATATTAGATCATTTTTATCCTGTCTTTGGGCTGGTACATTTGTAGGCACAGAATAAACATCGAGTGCATATACTTTGTAAAATTCTTCTGCGGAAGTCGAAGCAGTACCTGTCATACCTGCCAACTTTGGATACATACGAAAGAAATTTTGATATGTGATAGATGCGTAAGTTCTCGATTCTTGTTGAATCTTGACCCCCTCTTTTGCTTCTACAGCCTGATGCAATCCTTCGGACCATCTTCTTCCGGGTTGAAGTCTGCCGGTAAATTCATCGACTATAATAATCTCATTGTCTTTGACTACATATTCTTTGTTTATATGAAAGAGTGCTTTGGCACGAACTGCCGTCTCCAAATGATGAACGTATTTTATGCCTTTTTCTGTGTATATATTATCGACTCCGAGTTCCTTCTCGGCTTTATTCATACCAGAATCAGTGAGAACGATAGCATGTTTCTTTAGATCGACTGTATAGTCTTCGTCCTCCTTAAAATTTCGAACAAGATCAGCAAAACGTTTGTATATACTTTCAGCGTCTCTCACTGGCGCAGAAATAATAAGTGGTGTACGTGCTTCATCGATCAAAATAGAGTCAATCTCATCAACAACCGCAAAAAATGGTTCTCTTTGTCTTATACTATTTGGGCTGTACTCTAGATTGTCTCTCAAATAGTCAAAACCGAATTCGCTATTGGTACCATATGTTATATCGGCTTCATAAGCATCCTTTCGAGCACAAGACCTCAAAAATTCATGGACAACCTTAAATGATCCTGTCTCATCTCTCTTTTGATCCAATGAATCAGAATTCTCTTTTGAAATATTTGTATCTTTTTGATTTGGATCATACAAAAAACTCGATTCATGATTGAGTACTCCGACAGAAAGCCCTAGAGCATTATATATTTGACCCATCCAGACCGCATCACGTCTCGAGAGATAATCATTTACAGTGACTACGTGTACTCCTTTACCAACCAAAGCGTTTAGATATACTGGAAGAGTAGCAACGAGTGTTTTACCTTCACCTGTCCTCATTTCAGCAATTGCTCGACTATTTAGAACCATACCTCCTATAAGCTGAACATCAAAATGTCTCTGTCCCAAAGTTCTTCTCGACGCTTCACGTACACAAGCAAACGCTCTCGGTAAGATCGACTGAAGAATATTGTCAATATCTTTTCCATCTTCTAATTCTTTCTTTATAATGGCCTTAAATCTTTTTGTCTCTTCTTTTAACTCTTCATTTGATAAAGCCTTAATTTCTTCTTCCAAAGAATTGATCTGTGCAACAATAGGCACAAATTTGTCTGGATTTTTTGTATGATTTCTCTTAAATAAATTCTTGAAAAATGACATGGATTCACTATAACACAATTAGACAACCCATTCGACTTCACATTCAATGTCAATGTTTGTCTTCTTTTTTACTTCTTTTATGAGTATTTGGGACAGATTTATCACATCTTCTGCGGTGGTACCATCCTGAGTGACAATAACTAATGCCTGTTTCTCATATACCCTTGCACCCCCAACACTAAAAGATTTAGCGTTGCATATCTTGTCTAAAATATATGCAAGAGAGACCTTAATGAGACCATTTCCCTGATCGAATCCGGGCAAATCCACATATTTTTGTTTTAGAATATCAAAATCCTCTTTTTTAATAATTGGATTCTTGAAAAAAGATCCGGCAGTTCCCCACTTAGTCCAATCTGGCAATTTATTTTTTCTAATATCAATTATAATATCTCTTACCTCCTTTGGCTCGAGCGTTGTGACTTCCAGAGAATGATCTTCAATATATTGTCTTAAGTCTTTGTATACTATATCTACTTGACCTTGCTTTGATAATAAAAAAGAGACTGAAATAATAATATATCTACCTCTTTGTTTTTTGAAAATACTTTCTCTATATCCAAACATGCATTCATCATTGTCCATATCTCTCGTGGATTGAGTCTCGATATCGAAGATCCTAACACTATGTATGAAATCTTGTGCTTCAACTCCATAAGCACCTATATTTTGAACAGGAGAAGCACCAACTGTACCTGGAATATAGGATAGATTTTCAAGACCATAATATCCATTTTGAATAGTATAAGCCACAAATTCGTCCCAATTTTCTCCCGCACCAGCAGTCACTAAATCATATGAAATATCCTGAATGATTTTGAAATCAGGTTTTATATACAAACCATTTATTTCATTTTTTATTATGAGGCCTCTATAACCATTATCAGAAAACAATAGATTTGACCCTCCACCCAATACAAATATAGGGATAGAATTTTGTTTAGCAAATACGATTGCTTCTTTAAGATCGGTCTCATTATTTATTTTACAGAGATAATCTGCTTTCCCTCCTATCTTGAAAGTATTATATTTCGAAATTTTTTCGTCTTTTAAAATTTGGATTGACACAGTATATTTATACAGCAAAACATAATTATGTGAAGTACTAAAAAGCTGTATTGTACCAAATGATGGCGACGGGTGTGAGCTCCAAATAATTGTCTAAATATATGTGAGTACAGCCGTCGCCGTCACTTGGTGCAATCCTCAATCATTATATTATGTATTACAAAGAATGTGCAAGACCTTATAAATATACAATATTCTAATTTTTCCACAACTAAATCACATTTGCTATGAACATATATTCATGATAATATTGAGACGTGAGTACCCAAAGTGGGCACTCTCCAATAAATGTCTTGCAAAGTACCACCTCCGGGTGGTGCTTTGCATTTTGGACTATTTTTAATTGCGAGATTCGTGACTCAGTCTATAGATATTAATCCAGTATTCACCACAAACAGATATTTGTCTTGTTCTTCTAATACATCAAAGGCGGACAATCGCAATTATTTGAACTGTTTTATGGTAGATTCAATCTGTTCTTTTAGTTCTGGGTGAGATGATTGTATGGACTTGAGAACCTGAATTGCTTTGTCTTTATCACCTGATTCATAGTATGCCTGTGAAAGTCTTGCGCTCTTTTGAATATTTGATTTATCCTTTTCAGAGATATATTTAAATATCTCAATACCTCTTTCATACTGTTTACTTCTCATATAATAATTTGCAATATCTTCATTCATGAATGAATCTTCATCATTTGGAAACAACTTTCTAGCTTCAGCTTCTCTGCCTGCAATCACCAAACCAGATATATAAGACTTTTTCAATTCGATAAACTGTGGAGCTGATTCGTATGCTTCTTTAAACAATTGTACCGCTTGATCTGTCTGTCCAATATTTGTAAGAGCTGTAGCCATGTAGAGCTTTATAGACTGTTTATTTGGGGATAGAGAAAGTCCTTTTGACAAAAGAGGTATCGATACATTCATTTGACCGATTTGTAGCATAGATGTACCACCGAGAACATATATTCTCGCATCAAGTGGGGTTGTTTGTATCTGATCTGCAAGAATATTGTTCATATAATCAAAAGCATTCTGCTTTATTTCTACTGGCAATTGGGAAGATATGATCCTGACTCCACAATTTAAATATTGCTCTCTGATCTCTTGATTTGCTAAATATGAATTTATACTAAGTGCACTCTGAAAACTCGATAGATCAGGAACACCAGAATAACATTTTGATAAAGCAGTGATGAGGCGAGTATTTGCCGTAAATATTCTCACATTTACCATGTACAAGACAAATACAAACAATACCAAGACTATAGGTAAAGCAATGTATTCGACAATATCTTTATTTATTTGTTTCTTTTCCGAAACCTGATCTGACAATGTAGAATCATACAATCTTACAAATGAAATTACAGCAAAGAACATTATGTAACTAGAAATATTGTCGAAGACAAAGATATTGTGTATCCCATATGCTATAAACAGACCCGATAGGACTATCTTTTCGCTAAAATCTAATCTCTTGGATTTCGCGATTGTATATAGAGACACGATATATAGAGATATATAGAGAAGAAAGCCCAAAATTCCGCCCGCCACAAGCCAGTCCAAGAATACACTGTGGGCCCTATCGAACCACTGTTCTTGGTTATACATCTTTGGATTGTAATTTGCATTAAAGATATAGTTAAAATTCTCTTGACCCCAACCGAGTATTGGTCTTTCAGTAAAGCCTTTTAGGGCCATCGGCCAAATAAATCCTCTAGCCTGTGAAGTCGTATCATTCCAAGATATAGATGTAAGACGTCTCAAAGTCTCACTCTTTTGAACAAAATTTGAATCTTTATTTGTCCAGATCAAAGCTCCCGCAACTATCACGACAATTATAAATGCCAAATTCAACCATCTAAAGAGTGGCTTCCTGCCTTTTCCAAAAATGGTGTAAGTTAATGACATAAACAATAAGCTGATACCGAGACCGATAATAGTTCCTCTTGTTGAAGTCTGATAGACTTCAAAAGCGAACAATATAAACAGAAATCCGTAGACTATCTTTGGTAATAATGAGAAAGATGAATCTTTAAACTTTTTTACAAATAAATAGAGGGCGATAATTGCATGGAATAACATATAGACCGCCATATAAGCAGAGTTTCCAAGAGAAGAATCTATACGAGTACCACCTTGATGTATTGCTGCTCCTCCAAAATATTGGACTAAACCATATATACCGACAGCAAATGCAACCGTGAGGCTTGTCCATAACCAATATTTCCATCTATTTTCTGAACCATCACCTCTACCCAAGACATTTGTAAACATCAAATACAAAGCACACAAGTGTACGATGGTAATCCAGCCTTCCATACGCTCAAAGTTTGACCAAATACTTCTCAATGGATTCACTCCAAATAAATCAGAAAGCAGAGTAATGAAAGCAAAAAGAATGACTAATATAGTCATCTTATCAAACTTTGGTCTATATTTTGGTTCGATGAGAGCCAATATTATCCATGAAGCAAAACCAATTTCGACAAGAATTCTAAAATACAAAGCCTTCCCTGTTATAAATGGGAAAAACATTGATTGGGGCATTATTAGAGCGAAAATTGGAAGAATATACAGACACGCGAGAGTTATGTACTTAAATGTAGATTTCATGGATATTTTTTATGTTTAATAGGTCAATAGTATACCAAAAAATGCCAAATAACAATTATTTACAAATATCTGAAATATTATTGTAAATAAAAGGAGACAGAATATATTTACACTACCTCCTCAAAAAATAATACAGATTAACAAAGAGTAAGATAAACCAGGAGATACCATTTTCTATTACAGCACCTACAATTCCAAATCTATATACAAGAACACAGGTCAAGATAATCGTGGCAATATTCCCTATCAAATTTAATCTATACAGTGTACCTCTATCTTGTTTAACCTGAAAATACATACTGAAAAGCGCTATTCCAGGTACAGCTATGAGACCCAAGACATAAACCTGTGAATACCATATTGACTCCAAATATTTGGGAAAGAAAATATGATAAATATATGGTGATACAAAATAATACAATACAACAATAAATACACTTATTGTTGTGAGACGGATAAATTTGTCTATTATACTTTTCTTCAATAGATTCTGATCCGCTGAAGCCATCTTTGGTAATGCAATATTGAAAAGATTTTTATAACTACCCTTTATCTGTTCTGGTATAGCTATTGCAAAAGAATATACCGCAAGTTCCACCGCGCCAACCCAATGAAATACGAGTATTTTATCCAACTGATTTGCTAAATTACTAAAAAAATTCATATAACTTAGATGTTTTCCATGTTCAATCAGTGATTCATCATTTTCATTATTTATGACAAATTTATTCATGGTAAATAAATATATGCAATAACTCACGATAAAAGCCGAGAAGAAATTAACAAATATTAAGATAAGGGCATTTTGAATAAATAAAGATGTGAGAATGAGTAAGGATGTAATGATTATTTGTTGTGAAAGTGCGAACAATGTACTTCTTTTGAAATCTTTTTTACCAGAGAAGAAAGATATGACAAGTCCGAAAGCATTTATAAATGGAGTGAGTATTCCAGATATCAAGATCGCAATACCAAGATCATAATTCTGATTTGAAAAATAATACACTGACAAAAAAACAGAAACAATAAAAATCACAATTCCCCATCGAAGCATAACTTTGATTGATTGACGCAAGACTCCTTCTTTTGAAATCGCTACAGCTTGAGTCACGGCAGTGCCAAGCCCAGAGAGTGATAGTGCTCCCAAGACTCCGACAACTGAAAGAATAAATTTATATTCACCGTAAACTTCCTTCGGTAAGAAGTATCCAAAAACAATCGAGCTTGCTATAACAGAGACGATTGACAATATTTGCCCCAAACTAAGCCAGAAACCATTCTTGGCAACATATACCATATCTGTCTTCGTATATCTTTCACTTCTTCGGAGAAGTCGAGATAATATAGATTTAAACCAATCCATTATTAGATATTATCAGATTTGAGCCTCAATATATAGACCTTCTCATGGTATAAATTTGGCAATATTTTCTGGAAAATGACATCTAAAATAGGTTGAATCTTCCTTGCAAGAGCACTAAATGCCCAAAGCTTTGGAACAAACAGACCAACTGGTTTAGAATAGATAATATCGAAATATTTTCTGAGTACTGATTCGTATTTCATATAACTATCAAGATCTGCAAAATAAGGTTTATCTTTGACTTTTATCCTTGCATGAAGCGATGAATTCCCTGCCATGGTCAAAACATAATAACCTCCTCTTTTTATATGTTGTTTCAAATATTGAATTTCATTTTCGAGTATCGGTAATGACATATAGCCCATCGCCAAGACCAAATCAAAATCTTTTTCAACTAAATAATCTTTGTGAACATACTGAATCTTATATTCTGGATCAGTCATATTGATCGCTGTACTTATCATATTTTCTGATATATCTACCCCAACCATATGATCTATACTAGATTCAAAAGTATCAAATATATCTCGAGTCACTACACCATCAGCACAACCAATATCTAAAATCTTTATCTTTTGATTGTCGACAATCTTACGAAGAAAAGATTTTACAATATATAATCGTCTCTGAAAGAAATATTGCACATAGGTATCTTGTCTTGCATATCTCTTTTGTGAATATTGACCGCTCTCTTTATCATAATATTTCTTTGTTTCATTCTGTGAATACATAGGCACGATTATAGCATGACTCCAAATATTTTATATGTTTAGACTCGGAAAAATTTTCAATGACATCACAATAACCATTTTGACCCAAAGCTTCAATCATTGCATGATCGTTTAGTAATAATCTACATTTACCCGCAACCTCATCATAATCATAAGGATTTACCACAAATCCATTGATATTGTTTTTGACAATTTCCGGACTTCCACCATATTTTGTTGCGATAACAGGTTTCTTTTCTCTAAATGATTCGAGATTTATGGTAGGAAATGGATCCAAATACAAAGACAGGACCAATACAAACTCTGATATTCTCATCGCTATTTTCATACCGATCGAATCTATCCAGCCCGTAAATATTACTCTGTCTTTTAAATTATATTTATTCAAAAGAGAATAAACTGAGTCATGAATAGAATCTTCTTTACCAACAACCAATAATACCAAATCATTATACTCATCTTTCAATCTATTTAATGTCTCGATTGCAGAACCAATACCTTTTGCATTTGATATTCTCCCTCCAAATAAAATGACTCTTTTATTTGTCAGTGAATATTTTGCCCTAAATGCTTCTTCATGCACCTCATCCAATACTGTATTTTCAATTTGTATACCATTGTGCAGTACTTCCGTATTTTCTATTTTATGTTCGATGAGCACCTTATCTACCGCATGACTCACCACAAATATTCTGGTCAACTTTCTAAACATATAGCGAATTAATATATTTCTAAAAGGATTAAACCTAAAACGGGATAATCTCAATAAATCATAAAGGCCGAATCTCATTTCTCCATCGTTATTTGGGAATAATTTTCCTGGATAAACACTATAGAGATCATGAATTGTATGAAATACTTTTTTACATGATTTTACACATAGACTTATTATCGAATATGAAAAGTGACTATGTATATTGTGAAGATGGATTATATCTGGATTTATTTCTCTAATTATCTTCTTTGAATCATTTAAAACTCTCGGATTATATATACAGCGCCACTGTCTCCATCTTTCACCTCCTTTCGAATAGACTCTATGTATAGAGATATTTTCCATCTTTATAATCCCGACTTTTTTCTTGTCTTGTACGCAAGTTAAGACAAATATTTCATGTCCTTCTCTTTGCAAAGCAATAGCATCTCTATACGCTATTATTCCTGCTCCACCAAAGCTCTCAGGTGGAAAATCGTCTGAAATATATAATATCTTCATATTATTTCTTTAATACAATACACCAACCAATCGTCTGAGTCTTATCATCGACAAACGGATCAATCGAATCGAGATATATCATAAACATTCCATAAAGTTTTATAAATTTACCCAATATTCTACCCAATATTGGCCTTTTATACAAATTCAAAATACCCACAAAATGCCTGATTCTCATCTGTGCTAAAGTAGAATAATAAGCACCTCTTTGCTCTACTTTGATAACATTGAAACCAGCTTTTTCAAACATATTTTTCAAACCATATTTTGTATATCTAAAATAATCATGGGGTTCTTCATGCAATTCATTCATTTGTGGCACGGTCAATAGTACATGTCCTCCATTTTTGAGAACTCTGTATAGTTCGTTCGCACTTTTCCACGGATCAGACAAATGTTCAAAGACCTGAGTACAGATAATAGAATCAAATTCTAAATCAAATGTCGGTATATTGTCAGCACTTCCTACGAGTTGTACTGTATCACGATGGTTTATATCCATTCTCACGATTTGAGCATTTGGAAAAAATTTACCATATCTATCCATCTCACCTGCACCGACGTCCAAAGTCTTCCCGACAATATACTGAGAATTAGCTTTTATTTCTTTTATAAGCAAATATCTATCTGGCTGAAATATATACATTACATTAATGTTTTAAACACTTTATAAACATCATTTACAGTAATTGATTCTACTTGTCTTCTTGCTTCAACTTTATCATACACTCGAGAATTCATTATATGCAATTGGGGACATTTTCTATTTGATTTTACAATCTTATTTATAGGACCTCGAGGGGGTTGTTCATTTTCATCCATCGGACCGACTATATCTATTGTCTTGATATTCAAGGCTTCTCCTATATATAGGACCAGTATCAACACTTATAAACATCTCGAGTCTCGCCATAAACGCTTTCAATTCATCGATATTGAGTCGACCTGAAAGATCTATGATTGAACCACCATCTCTATACATTTTCAAAAATGCCTCAGAATATATCATATCGGCTTTAGAACCTAAGAGTACTATGACTAAATCATGATGCTTTATTATCTCTTGTGCCAATTTTACAAATTTATCTATTCCCCACTCTTTGATTTTATTTCCCGCAGAAAGAGACAGGCCAATCATTTTTTTATTATGAGGATTTATAGTCTTTAATATATCTTTTATCTTATTATCTGCATCAATTGAATAATATATATCTTTTCTCGTATCTCTCGTCTTTATATCTATAATTTCTAACAATTTTAAATATTCAAGAGGAGCATAGTTGCCCATTTTGTGTTCTACTCTATTTACAAGACACGAGAGGAATCTATATGACTTGGTCTCATAAGGACTGAAGCCATTTACAATTTTCGGTACAGAAATATTTTTTACATTTGATCTAAGTAACGAACAAAGTGATTGAAATCCTGGCGTAAGTAAAATAGCAAAATCAGCTTCATATTTATTTATATTTTTTATATTCTCTCTCATAGTGTCTGAAACAGTCTCATAAAAATCTACATTACTATTGTATTTCAAAATCTCTTTGTTTATTGAATTCCCAAATACCACGACTTTACAACCATTGTATTTGTTCTTTATGGCACGAAATATCGGTGTAGCACAGACCATATCACCCAATTTTCCTGTATGAAATACGATTATACATATAGGTTTTTTATACTTTGATCGTACAAATATTCTCCAAAAGCTCAAGGCAAATACATATAGCGAAATGATTATTGATTTGATCTTATTCATGGTAAATAAATGGAATCCTCGAGGGGATTCGAAAACGTAATTCTATTTTTTGTTCTCCAACAGGAAGATGTAACCCCATATAAGCATAATTCAACTTTTCAATCTTTGTTGGTACACCATTTATACTGGCACTCCAACTCGGAAGATATGCGTTTCCAATATATATCCAAGAATCACGTCTCACGTCTATATGAAATGTTATCGTGTTGTAACCAGTCTCGGGTTTAATCTCGATCATATTTTTACGGTTATATTCAAGTACATCATATTTAAGATTGTCCCTAGAGATAAATATCTTATTAGGGTTGGACTTTAATTCATTCATTAAAGAATTAAAGTCCGTCGAAGTTGATATACTCTCTTTATTAGTATTTTCAAATACAAAATATCTCGGCAAAACGTTATTAAATTCATAAATATACATATTCGTATCGCACTCATCTATCTTGTATTTTGAAACTAAACTCAATCCTTGATTATCTATAGGATAATGACTCACGATAAATCTAACATTCAACATTCTGAGAATATTTGCGCGATTCATAATAAGAGATATTTTTTCATTCATAGTAAGGCGATTATATTCACCTTGATCTGGAGTAACAAATTGCTCCGAACCTATATAATTTAATATTTCTGAAATATTCTTTGGCATAAAATTGTCATAGCCGGCAACAGAATCGATATTAAAATCCATATTTCTATTTGGCAATAAAAGTTCTTTTGATATTATGTTTGAAAATTTTTCCGATCGTAATCTACATTCAAAAGAATTTATATTAAATATAGTAGTACCAGGAAATAGACTGTAAATTCGAAAGATATCATCTTTCTTGGTATTTTGCCTGATTATTTGTACTGATTTTGGTTCACTCACATAATCTGCATATTTTATATATTCAAATTTATCAAAATAGACAATGAAAATATCCAGAAGAAGTATTGCCGTAAAGATAATAACGGTATATTTCGTATCTATTCTACTCAATCTTCTAAACATATAAAAAGTCAGAGCGAAGACAAGTATAAGGACAATAATATTTTTATTCCACAAAACAAGTGAATATGACGTATCACTTATAAACTGATTAAAGAGAATGTGATAATCACTGTTTGATAAAGTACCAATATTTGTGCTATTTGTATGTCTCAAGAATCCAAACAAAAAATCTCCGATCTTTGTTGCGAAAATATAGACAAAAGTCGCTAAAATTGAAATCGGTACTACAGCAAACAAAATAAGCTTTTTGGATTTTGCATAAATATTCTCAAGAATTGATGCCAACTCTTCTCTATTTTTCAAATAATAGTCAAGAATAAATACTATTGCCATACTAATAGCAAAATTACCGATAAACATTATTCTTGGCGCTTCTCTAAAACTATTGAAGAATGGTAGATAATGGATCAAAAATGAAAGTGGCGAATATTTTATTGAATAGATGAGACAGAATATATAGACAAGTGAAAAGAAGTAAAAATTGTTATCCTTAATTTTTTTGAAGATATATATTCCGAGAATTATTAAAATGATTGGTAATATTCCGATATACAAATTTGGATTAGAAAATGGAATCTTGAAAACTTGGAAGAATGGGAAAATGAAATGCAGTAGATCTTGAGGTAAATATGATCCCTGCCAAACACTAGATATCAATACTCCGCTTTCCCTCGCAGATATGCGACTCATATCAAGTATAGCTTGAATCTGAGGAAAACCAACGACAAAAGATACTAGATATGAAAACAATAAAAATAATATTGTCTTATATTTTATCCATTTATCTCGATATGTGAGAAATATTAGATATATAAATGAAAATACATGAATATATACTACATATTGAACATGACTCGACAGCCATGATAGACCCAATATCACTCCAAGTAACGCTGAAACAATGACCTTATATCTAATACTTTGTGAAAAATAGATCTTATAGACAAGATAAAGTGCTAATGGCAATACAAAATAATAATTCGCATTTGCTAGAGTCTCAGACCAAAGCATATTTTGACCAGAAAATATGAATGCACACGAGCCAAAGATTGATAGTAAATGTGTAAATCTGTTTACTCTTAAGAATAGATAAGTAAATATATATGCCAATAAAATATTGAATATTACCATTACTCCATAAGCATGAAATATTCCAAATATTGAGACAAATATGTCATTTACAAAATAAAACCAAATACCAGCAACGGATGACAATACAGGAAAGCCAGAGAGAATATTTTGACTCACTACATTCCCATGATTTTCAAAATAAGAAAAATAATTGAAGAAATTGTATATTACATCACCATTATTTGTAATACCAAATATATGAGATCTAAATATGAAAAATATAAATATTATCGGAAAGACGAAATACAGTGTGTTCAATAATGTTTGCTTTGTAAGATATCTTTTCATAAAACTAGTATCCCTGACACACAAAGCCTATCA
>CAZRJE010000005.1:4565-25046 GCA_964600335.1 uncultured Candidatus Saccharibacteria bacterium | reverse complement strand
TCCGCAAAATAATGACTCCGAACGAAGTGAGGAGGAATTCAATTAGTTTGAATTAGCCACTTTTGTATGGTAAATTCTATTCAATCTAATTTACTGCCATGTTGATCAACGGAAATACACAAACTTGGTCGAGCTTTGCTGGAAACTTTCTTCAATAAGAGAGGGGTTTTAGCATTTATCTTTTAAATTATTAAAACCGCCTCTCCGAGCGGTTTTTTCGCGTTTATAAACATATTAACTAAATCTATTAAAATGAAAAATTTTGAACGATATTACAGTGCAATTAATTATCTCGAGGGTTTGTCAAACTTGCCTTTGAATGGCGACTATATTGTCAATAAGCGTCACTCAGGCGTCTATCTCAGACGAATGAGATATTTCTTAGAACTTATCGGAAATCCTGATCGTGGTATGAAATACATTCATATAACTGGAACTGCTGGAAAAGGCACAGTTACAAATATGGTTCATGAAATATTGAAAGTCTCAGGCAATAAAGTTGGATCTTTTACTTCACCATTTGTTACAACTTCGATTGAGAAGATAAAAGTAAAAGATAACTATATTAGCCCTGGTGAGTTGGTTGATATTGTGGAATATCTGAAACCGTTTATAGATAAAGTCTACCTTATGGGTCCTTATGGAAGACCGTCTTATTTTGAAATATTTCTTGCTATTGCCTTTGTCTATTTTAAGCGCCAGAAATGCGAATGGGTAGTACTCGAAGTTGGTTTAGGGGGCAGGTATGATGCAACCAATGTTATTGAAAGAGCTATCGTTACAGCGATTACAATGATTGATTACGATCATACTCATATTCTTGGAAAGACCTTGAAAGAAATTGCCTACGATAAGGCCGGAATAATTAAGAAAGGCTCTGTGTTTTTTACAGCTGAACAACGTCCAGCCCTCATTAAAATCTTTAAAGAAATTTGTATAGAGAATAAAGTAAGACTAACTCAAATTTCACATCAAACAAATTATCAAGATTACAACAAGGCTTTAGCTTCAGCAATTACAAGAAGTGTTGGTGCATCAGAGCAAGATATTAAAAAAGGCATAGAAATTGCTCGTTTGCAATGTCGATTTGAGATAATTCAAAAGAGACCATTGGTGGTTCTTGATGGAGCTCATAATAGATCTAAAATTAGAAGTACGGTGGTTAATTTGGAAAGTCTGAAATTTAAAAAACTTCATCTGGTTGTTGGTTTGGCAGAAAATAAAGATGAAACTTTGATTCTCGACCAAATTATTCCACTTGCTGATAAGGTCTATGTGACCAGATTCCAAATTAAGGATCGAAAGTGTGCTCACCCAAAAGAATTAAGCGAAAAATCAAAAAGATATCTCAAGAAGGGTGCGCGAATAAATACTTTTCTCGATGCGAGTCAAGCTATAGATAAAGCCTTGAAAAATGCAAAGAAAGACGACCTTGTTTTAGTAGCAGGCTCATTTTTTTTGGCTGGAGAAATAAGAAAGAAATGGTTTCCAGAAAAAATTATATTAAGAAAAAGAAAAAGTTTCTAACTAATAGATTAAAATTAATGTCGAAATATTTATATTAATGCAATCGGAAGGTGACAGAAAAGACAAATCCTTTTTGAGACTTTGAAAGATCGGGAGGGAGATGAAGCAAAGAGAAATTTAAGTTTGGCGGTGTGTATTGGGCAAAATAAGGAGGAGTTGGTCTTGATTTTTGTGTTAAGATATATTTATGCCAGATGCTGGTTTATTTTCTAATGTGGATACAATAATACCCAAAACCCTGTGTTTGTTTAGTGGTGGTAAGGATTCTGCCATGGCCTTATTACACGAAATAGATAGTGGAAAGAAATGTATTGCCCTTATTGCTGAATGCAATTCTCATGCACAACTTTCAGATGGTCCTGAGGTTGATGTTGAGATGGTCAAAGCGATCGCTGAAAAGATATTTCATGTAGAAACAATAACTTGTAATACTACAGATGAAAACTATAAAGACGAATTAGTTGAAACTATTGATAATCTTATATTGAACAATAAAATCAATCGTATAGTCACAGGAGATCTTAATCATCCCGACGGAATCATTCACTATTTAAAAAATATATTCAAAGAAAGAAACAGAGACGTATCCTTTTTTAGTATTGGAGAAAAATATATAGACTCAAAAGGGTTTATGACTCAAAAATATTTAGATGACGTAATAACGTCTTTATCGTTGAAGATTGTAGGAATAAGACTTCCAGATTTTGCAAATGTTGAGAATATGTTTCTTGGTAGGGATTTTGATCGAAATAAGATAAATGAGTTAACATCTAGAAATATAGATCCTTTGGGAGAAGATGGAGAATACCAGTCTCTTACTTTGAGTCATAGAAAGAGCAATCGAGAGATTATAATAAATGATTCAGAGATAAGAGTACAAAAAGGAAGAGATACAAAAAATTATACATATATGATGCAAGAGATAAAGTCTTGGGAGATATTAACCACGGAATATGATAATTTTTGATTATAAATATACACACATGAAACCATCAGAAAATGTAAATCTTTCGATACAAGACAGTCCCGAATCCGATCCTAAAGAAAAATATTCCAGATTGATAGTAGATTTTCTGACTCATCATACGAATATTCCATTTGAAGAAAATAATTCTATTCACAGTATGGTCGAATCAGAAGTCGGAGCATATGAACCAAGACGTTTTATAAAATATGATGATTCATACGTCTCTCGACTTTTAGATGATTCAACTTCAGTACAAGATAGAAATTTCCCTGACAAAGAACGATCAGGTCTTTTCATTCAGGCACCATTTTATATTTATAAAATAGAAAAATCAGCAGAGTCTTTCGCGAGATTATTTTTATATAAAAGAGCGAGTGTCGTCATAATTCAAGATAATGAAAATAAATTACAGATATATATAGACGGAGAAGAAGATGGTAGTACTTCTTCAGTCGTAGAGAAAAAACATTTGTATCAATGTATTCAACAAATTATTGATTCAACGAAGCCATTAGAGACTTTGAAGGGTTTAGAAGAAGATGAAGCAAAGAGAAATTTAATGTTGGCATATTCGAGAGAGATAATGGGGGCATTTACCAAAAAATATAATGAATTATTCTCTATTGAATTAGCAGCAACAGAAGAGATAGAAAAGATTAGATCTGCAATTCGGGGATTTCCACCAACAACTCTAGTTAAAGAAATTTTGATTACTGTACCACAAGAAGTAAGAAAGATCGCTTTTTCTCTAAAAGAATTGACGATCGAAGAAGCACTCAAGGAGTTGGTGACAACGGTGACTCAAATGGATTCTCATCGATTTGATTTACATAGAGCCATAGAATATTTCGGCTATAAGTTTGGTGGGGGAATGAATAAAAAAGAGATAGATAGGGCAATTATTATCGATCGTTGTCCAGATAAGTTGGTGAGTAAAGGCGGTAGACGCATCGGCCTTGCAAAGAATGTTAGGGGTTTATTTTATTTGTTTGGAACCGAATCCAATTATGATTTTGAGAATCGTGACAAAGATATAGAGGATAGACGATTGATAGAGAAGATCTGTGAAGAAATAAATACCAGATTTGGTAGAGTAATTGCCACTTTGGATGACAGTGAAGGAGGGACAACCCATACGTATTGGAGAACTGTTGGAATGCTGATCGATAGTATACCTCTAGATGAAGAATCAATAAATGAGATCAATGCAATTGTTCAAAAGAATATTGATGAAGCCGACGCCGGTCAAGAGAATCAGTAGAATAATCTTTTTTAATTTCAGACGAGTAAAAAACAGCGGAATCTTTCGATTCCGCTGTGTGAGATAGGATCATCTACGCCATGATTACTTGGTTCTGAACCAGGCGTTGATAATACTCATTTGTACGCAAGAGCTCGTCATGAGAGCCTTGTCCGACCATTTTTCCTTCGTCGAAGACGAAGATTTTGTCGGCGTCGCGAACAGTAGCAAGTCGATGAGCGATGATGACCGTGGTCTTGCCAGTGGACGCTTCCCGGATGCTCTCGCGGATCCTCGCCTCATTCTCGGTGTCGAGGCTTGATGTCGCCTCGTCAAAGATGAGAATGCGCGGGTCCTTAATGAGTGCTCGAGCGATTCCGACGCGCTGGCGTTGACCACCTGAGAGCTTGATCCCTCGTTCGCCGATCATCGTCTCCCAGCCATTCTCCAGTTTGTCGGAGAACTCCGAGATACGAGATAGTTTCGCAATGCGATCAAGCTCGTCCATGGTAACTTTGTCAGCGGATCCGTTCATGCCGAACGTGACGTTGTATTTGATCGTCCCGTCGAACAAGGCGACATCCTGTGGGACAAGCCCCACATTTCGACGCAGTTCACGGTAGTTCAGCATCCGAATATCGACACCATCCACGAAGATATGTCCCTCCTGTGGATCGAATGCTCGCAGAATGAGACCAACGAGAGTTGATTTGCCAGCTCCCGATCGACCAACGAATGCGTAGCGTTTTCCTTCTTCAAGTTCGAATGAGACATCCTTTAGTGCTGGGATTTCCGACTTCTCAATCGTCCCTTTTTCTTCCTCGTCATCGTCAGCATCATCGTTGAGTGTGTCATTGTTGGTGCGTGAACGATATGTGAAGCTGACATGTCGAAACTCGATTCGTCCGCGTAAGTGTTTGAGGGGAACAGGTTTGTCTGGCATCACTATGTCGGGCTCGTAGTCAAGGAAACGGAAGTATTTCACCACGGGGCCGATGTTCTTGGCCAAGTTGCGTTGGATGTGGCTGATGTTCGTAAGCGTTCCCAAGGCGGACATGATCCACCACAAGATTGTTACAAACATACCTACTTCGAGTTTTTGATTGAAGACGAGCCATCCAGCGATCGTAAAACAAGATGCTTGGCAGATCCAAGTCGTCCATTGTCCGACGTAAAACCAGTTGATGTACGAGCACCACATAGGTATCCCATCAACTGCGCTCTTGGCGTTTTCGGTGTCGCACTCGGCTTTGACACGCTCCTCTTGAGCGTTTATATAGACGACGTCGGCGTTGGTGATGACTTCACCGTGCTTCTTTCCGATCTTGTTAGACAAGGTATCTAGCGAACGTATTCGCGGGATGAACCGAGTGTTGTAGAAGATCGTATACGAAATGAAAACTGTGATGGTAAGGAGGGCGCAGAGGCCGACCTGCCAGGCGTTGATCAAAAGGAGGGCAGTAGGCAGGAGGATCATGAGCGCTGTTGGGACGAGCTCGTAGACCGCCTGAAAGACTATCCCCATCACTGCAGCCTCACCTT
The DNA here is from genome assembly GCA_964600335.1 of uncultured Candidatus Saccharibacteria bacterium. Taxonomy (GTDB): domain Bacteria; phylum Patescibacteriota; class Minisyncoccia; order Phycocordibacterales; family PALSA-1337; genus C7867-002. The sequence continues at coordinate 19,770 of CAZRJE010000005.1, read as the reverse complement.
TGGATATGACACTTCTCTTGATCATAGAATGACCGAGATGATGCTGGCCCATCGAGATCGAGAAGAACTTTTCCATCGAGATGCGCGACATGTATCGCGACAAATCGTATTCAAGTTTCCTAATCTCGAACCACTCTTTCGAGTAGTAGATGAGGGCTCGACCTAGAGCGAGTCCCAACCAGATGAGCACTGCCATTATGAAGAAGTGTTTATCCTGTTTGGTGACCGCTGTTACGATGCGTCCGAGGAATATCGGTTGCAGTGACGCAACCGATTGCCACAACAGCATCATGAAGAGGCTGATGAGTATATGTCGTTGGTATGGTTTGCAAAGCGCCCACACACGCGCGAGTTGTTTTATCTTTTTCACAATTTAAAGAGCTAAATGTTGATGTTTCCGGCCTTTTACAAGACCGATTCTTTGTTACGATAGCATATATTTATGTATTTGTAAATAGATATAGGTAATGTACACACACATATGGTGGTTTTTTTCTTAGAATATAGAAATGAGTACAAAATTATTACTAAAAATTAATTTTTAAGCTATAATGTGTTTATATGGCAGAATATGAAGCAAAAACTAAAGACAATAAATGTATATTTTGTGAAATAGCATCTCGAAGATTAGAGACTCCTGGAATTTTCTGGGAAGACAATGAATTCATGGCTTTTCTTGCAACTTATCCAAATACCGAAGGCTTTACTTGTGTGATTCCTAAAACTCATTATGGTAGCGATATCTTGAAAATGCCTGACGAAGCCTTAAAACGCTTTATTATTGCTTCTAAACAAGTTGCTCGAATTCTCGAAAACGCTTTCGACGATGTCGGCAGAGTCGGTCTTATTATGGAGGGGACTGGAATTGATCATGCTCATACAAAACTGATTCCTTTGCATGGAACAGAGAATCTTAAAAGAGGTGAGTGGAAACAAGTTCTGTCAGGAAAAGAGTTTTGGTTTGATAAATACGAGGGTTGGATTTGCTCTGCTGATGGTCCTGTCATGTCTAATGAAAAATTAAAAGAGCTTGCCGAAAGAATCAGGGAATCTCAAAAGACATAGTATATAACTCCTGCTATACTCAAATAATATTAAATAATAAATAAAATTTTCCATGACAATAATCATAATAGGTATCCTCGGTGCGATAATAAGTGCGATAGTAGGTACAGTGTGGTATAACCCAAGTCTGACTCCAATGGGAAAGTGGCATATGCAATATTTGGGATTTGATAGACTTTCTCCGGAAGAACAAGAAGCGCTAAAAAAAGAAATGGCACCAAAGATGTGGAAGACATATATTGCACAAATGTTATTGTCGCTTCTTACGGCACTATTTATAGGTGTGGTTACGAGTTTCAGTGTAAATAATGGCGCACCTGCAAGTTCTATATATTACTATATTCCGATGATTTGGTTATGCTTCACCGTACCTATGATAGGTCAAAATATTTTGTGGGGAAAAACTGATGGAAAACTTGCTTGGAAGAGATTTTTCTCAGAAAGTCTGTCGAATCTAGTGACTTTTATAATCATTGCTTTTGTAGCAACACTTTTCTTTTAGTTGGCTAAAAGTACATTGATTTTCGCATAATTCAAGCTTTGAAATAAAGTAGTTTCTGTATTCACTAAACATGTGAAATATTGTATGATAAAAGGATATTAATAAATCAATAATATGAATCAAAAATATAGCGATCTGCAATTGAAGTATCCATTGAGTCCGAGAAAATTTTGGAAGAAATTATTAGAAAAAATGCTTGGATTGTATATTCTTGCGAGCGTCGTCATTATCGCCCTCGTCGTTACGATTTTCGTTGTTTCTGATGCACACCAAAGCGGTTCGATAAGTCCATCAGTTGTCATACTCATTATCATTGCTCTAATAATCTTGTTTATGGCAATCATTACCGCCCTCATGTCTTGGTATATAAAAGTCTATATTAGAGAATATTATTATGATGCAGGAAAAGATTTCATAACAATAAAGAAGGGTGTCTTTGCTCCCACTGAGATTCATGTGCAATGGCAAAAGATTCAAGATGTTTATGTTGATCAAGATCTATTCGATAGATTCATGGGGCTATATGATGTACATATTGCTAGCGCCACCGCCTCTTCCGGAATTGAAGCTCATATAGATGGTGTAAATCAGGCATCGGCAGAAGCCCTAAAAGAATTGTTTTTGGCTCGTGTAGCAAATAAAGAATGGGTGAAGCCACAGACTAATTCTCCGCAAGATGCAATGAGTAATGAAAATGCATCAGACTCTCAAATACAAAATAAATCTGTAATTTTCAGTGAAGAAATATCGAGTCAAAAATATCCCATAATGGGTAAATGGGTTGTTTTGAGTCTTTGGTCAAGAATAATATCGTCACTTATTATTTGGGCAATAATTATCGCGGGATTCTCTATAAAAATTATTAGTAAAGTAGGAACTGAATCACAAATTTCTTCAAATATAGTATTGATTTATATTGGAATAAGCATCATATCTATAATAGTCTCAATAATTGGTTTGTTTATGTGGAAGAAAAATTATAGTTTTAGATTTAATCCAGAAAATATATATTATAAGACTGGAATTTTGAGTATTTCAGAAAAGCATATGCCATATACTTCTATTCAAGATGTTACTATTTCGCAGTCATTTCTTGAGAGATTGTTTGGATTGGCAAAAGTAAATATTGAAAATGCGACTCAAATAGGATATATGCCTCAGAGTGGTGGGTCCAATTTTTATGGTTCGACGAAGACAAATCCTCAAGCATATAATGGTATTCAAATAGTTGGAATTTCACTTGTTGATGCACAACACATCACAGAGACCATGAAGAGTCAGGTTTTGGGAAAGGGAACAGAGGGGCATGGTTTGTAATGTAGTATTTTATAAATAAAATTCAGGACAACGATTGATTTGTCTTGTTGTACGAATATAAAGTGCTACAATACTCATATATAAATTAATACAAATATCATGATGTTACAAAATCAGGTATGGCAACATGGCTTTTGGACAATCACTCCGCTTTTTGTTGGTCTAGCGACTTTGGGAATAATACTGTTTCTCGTAGTCTTGGCACTCAAGGGATATTGTCTTTGGACAGCAGCAAAGAGAGGTGAAAAAGCGTGGTTTGTAATTTTACTTATCATAAATACAGCGGGTATACTCGAGCTTATCTATATGTTCTTGGTTGCAAAGACTTGGCCTTGGAAAAAAGAAAATAGTTTGAATCATGACACAACACACGATGGAGGATCCAATCAGAGTACGATTTCTAATAATTGATCAAATATGCCTGAACCACTTAAATCAGATCCATCAGAATTAGCACCGATAGAATCAGTAAAGACTGAGGCCAAGTTTGATCCTAATGCAGCTCTTGATGAAGCTGGATTTCTTGAATTTTTGTCTGCTTATGATGATGCAGACACTTTTGACATGAAAGATTTGCCTGAAATAGAAAATAGATACAATGCTTTCAAGAGAATGAAAGAGATATCGGTCGGCTATAAAGAAATAGCAAAGTCAAAGATTCAACAAGAATGGGATGTAAAAATGTCAGACGCAGATCTTAGATCTTTGGACGACAAACTTCAGGAGATGGCAATAAATAGACCAAAAGAATTGGAAAAATTTGAAGCAAGTCTCAAAAGGTTCAAAGAATTACCTGATCTAATTTTGGCAAGACAGAGAGAGTTGGTAAGTTTAGGAGACAAGAGTCAGATAGAAGAGAATAAGCGAGAACTTGGAATATCTAAAAAAATATTGACAAATGCAGAAGAGGAATTCACGAAGTCAGGGAAATTCTTAAGATTTTTGGATATTGCAACATTCGATCTAGACCTCTATCGACATAAGAGAAAGAAAATGAGGGATTTTGTGAATCGTTTTGGAATGAAAATGAGTTCGAAAGAAATTGAATTAAAGTCGAAAGAATTGGATTCAAATATTGCGGATGCAAAAGATAGATTGGGGAAGATAGATAGTACACAAAAAGCTCTCGATGCATTAGTTAAAGAATTTGATCCATTGAGAAAGAATATATACGGTGAAATAGGCGCTATTCAAGATATAGCAGAAAAGATAAAGGATAAAGTTAAGAAAAGAATAGATGCAAAGATTAATGGCGACGATATTGGCAAGCTGATTGAATCACAAGGTGATTTTGTAGACTTGCAAGAAAGAGGGGATAAATCAGAATTAGGTATCAAAGTCTTTGGAGACGAAAATGAAGATCTAGATGCTTCAGAATATCAAAGTAATATCGATGAAAATATTGAGATCAAAGCCTTTGAATTGATTCAGGCGAAGATTATGAATATTGAAGTCAATAACAGAGAGGGTGTATTTTCAAAGTTAAGAAAAGAATTGGCTCCTGTCTTGGAAGCATCTACATTAGGATCAAAAGATGCTCAAGCTACAAAAGAATTTGTTGTGACGACTTTGAGAAGTGCGATTGAGGGCTTGGGCAATGATCCTGATAAGAAAGCAAAGGTACTATTATTAAATAGACTAATCGCTGATTATAAAAAATAAAATGTCCATAGATATATCACAATTAGAAAAGTTATTATCTGAGAAAAAATACGAAGAGGCGGGTCAGCTTATGAAAGTTGCAATCGGTGAAAAAATGACAGATTTGGAGAGGGGAGATGCTATGGTTGGTATTATCTCGATGTATATTGAAATATCAAATCAGATCGATGAAAGATATCTTGAAGCCTTGGAAGAAGCAATCATAAGTCTAAAGAAGATAAATAAAGCAGAAAATGAAGCCAAAGACATGATCAAGATCAATGAACTCAAGAAAAAGATTGATGAAATCAATTAGACCCGCCCCTCATCTTAAAGCGACTCAAATACTGCTTGAATTTCGAAATATCGAAGACAAGGTTAAAGCAAAAATATTATCTCGGTTTTTTAAAACTGGTAAAGGTGAATATGGTGAGGGAGATAAATTTCTAGGAATAACTGTTCCTGTTATACGTAAAATAGCAAATAAATATCGAAGCTTGTCTTTTGAAGAATTGTCGAAACTCATAAAGTCACCATTTCACGAAGTTAGGTTGCTTGCATTACTTATCATTATTGAGAAACTTGATGATGGAGATGGAGTCAAGAAAAAAGCTTTTGATTTTTATTTTAAAAACATAAAGTATATAAATAATTGGGATCTCATAGATGTAACTTGTAGATTTATAGTAGGAGATTATTTGTTCGATCGTGATCGGGGAATATTGTATGACTTGGCAAAGTCGGAAAATCTATGGGAAAGGAGAATCGCTATTGTATCGACGTATTCATTTATTAGATGTGGACAGTATGTCGATACTCTCAATATTTCAAAAATATTGCTTTTTGATAAACATGATCTCATTCATAAAGCTGTAGGTTGGATGCTTCGGGAAGTTGGAAAAAGAGATGAAAGAATACTTATCAGATTTCTTCAGAAATATTCAAAGGAAATGCCAAGGACAATGCTTCGGTATGCAATTGAAAGGCTAAATACTAGTGATAAAAGAAAGTTTATGCAACGATGATTTTTTGGTTTATCGTTTATCCCCTCATTTATATTTGTATTCTCGAAGAATAATCTACGATGAATGTATGATTGAATTTTCCAATGGTCGACCGAAGCCTTGCAGGGCGACCATTGTGAAAATTCTCATACATGAAGAGTAGAGTTCGAGAGAGTACAAATATAAATGAGGGGACGATAGTACGATACTCGCAAAAAAGACAATTCCGTACTATCATATTGTCATGAAGATAAATACAGATATAAATAAGATAAATGAAATATTAGAGAGGGGTACCGTTGTAGAAGCTTTTCCTTCTATTGATGAACTTAAAAAAAGATTAACCTCGGGTGATAAAATACGAGTTTATATCGGTTTTGATCCTACTTTCACAGCTTTACATCTCGGGCATGCAAAAAATCTTATTTTCCTTGAAGAATTGAGACAACTTGGTCATGAGGTGATCGTTCTCTTTGGTGATTTCACTGCTCGAATAGGCGATCCTGACAAAAATTCAGTCCGTAAACAATTGACCGAAGAAGATGTAAGAAAGAATGTTTCTGGTTGGATAAAACAAGTTGAACCTATTATAAACTTTAAAGACAAAGAAAATCCTGCAATAGTCAAATACAATAGTGAATGGTTATCAAAATTAAATCTTGGAGATATTGTGGATCTCGCTTCAAACTTCACTGTTCAACAGATGCTTGAAAGAGATATGTTTGCAAAGAGGTACAAGAACAATGTACCAATATATTTCCATGAATTTATGTATCCATTGATGCAGGGTTATGATTCAGTAGCCATGAACGTGGATGCAGAACTTTGTGGTCAAGATCAGATTTTCAATGCTCTCGCTGGTAGAACTCTCATGAAAAGATACAAAGATAAAGACAAATTAGTGATCGCTCTCAATATGATTGCAAATCCTGCTACAGGTGAACTCATGTCAAAATCAAACGGAACAGGAGTATTTATCGATAGTAGTCCGAGTGTATTGTTTGGTTCCATCATGGCTTTACCTGATCCGATGCTTGAACCATTGTTTGTAAATATGACACGTATAGATATGTCAAAAAAAGAAGAAATAATGTCTATGGGTCCGAGGAAAGCGAAAGCGTTGATTGCAAAAGACATAGTAGCAAGATTTCATGGACAAGATCAGGCAGAAAAAGCAGAAGAAGAATTTGAAAAGACTTTCAGCAAAGGAGGAGTGCCAGATGATATAGAGACAATACAGATCATAAAAGGTGAAAATCTTGTGGATAAACTCGTAAAACAGCAAATAGTGTCCTCAAAGACAGAGTGGAAAAGATTGATCGATGCAAACGGTGTGAGAGATATGGATGAAAACAAGATAGACGCCATAAATTATAGTCCAGAAAAAGATGTAGTTTTGAGAATTGGAAAAAGACGATTTGTGAAAGTTATTGTCTCCTAAGATTATAGAATCGTTGGAAAAGTATTCATGGCCGAATGGGGTATTTAATGGGCGATAGATAGGGCATATATATCGCGGTCTTTTATTTCAAGCAATTTATTCATCGCGGACAAAACTGTACTACCAGTTGTGATGACATCGTCTATGATTATGATTTTATAGTTTAGTATTTCAGGATTTTGAAATATGAGTTCTTTGTATCTATCTCTATCTATGTCAAAGATATTCTTGGCACTATTTAGTCTGCCTTTTCTATTTTGTTTTGTTTGATGCGTATTATTATTTGGCCTTATCAAAAGATTTTCTAGGATGATAAATCTATCTCCGTCATCAAGATTTTTCATCTGATTTACGATGAGTTCGGTCTGATTGAACCCTCTCTCTTTTCTCCGCTTTGCATTTATTGGTATTGGTATAAGTATGATTTTTTCATTGTCTGTCAAACGAAAAATCTCTTTTAATATGGTATTTTTTTCTATTGCTTTATAGAGTTCATAAGCACCATGCTCGATCATGTACATATTCTTTTTGTATTTGATATTCCAGATAAAGTGTTTTGTTAAGTGGTCTTTATAGGCAAATAATGAATAAGAATGATTGATCGGAGTTGCAGGTGATGGTTTCAAAAAATGACTTAATTTCCCAATAGGAATATCACGGAGTTTATTTTGAGAGGTATTACTCGGAAAAAGCGCTTCGAGAATAGCGCTAGAAATGTAAATATAGATTTTCTTTAAAAAATAAGTAGTGAACATTTATATTTCAATTTATACGATTTCCATGTAGAATAGGCTTATGGCATTCGGTTTTTTTTCTAGGCTATTCAAGAAAGACACATCGGTTCTCGGTGTAGATATAGGTTCTTCGGCTATAAAAGTAGTTCAAATAAAAAGAAAAAGAGGTAGGGCGGTACTTGAGACATACGGTGAATTGGCCCTAGGACCATATTCTGGCCAAGAAGTCGGTCAGGCCACAAGTCTACCTCGCGAAAAAATTATTGAAGCAATCAAGGATCTTCTAAAAGAATCAAAGACAAATACAAATATCTGTGGTTCGGCCCTGCCCTTATCGTCGAGCCTGATCACATTTATAAGTATTCCTATTGTACCTGAAAATCAGATCGGTGACATCATAAATATCGAAGCAAGAAAGTATATACCAGTTCCTATGAATGAAGTGCTTCTTGATTGGTCTGTTATACCGAGAGAAGAGGATTATGTCGATGAAGAAAATAAATTGGACAAAAAGATGCAAGATATCTTGGTGGTAGCAATTCACAATGAATATTTAAATGATTTTCAAAATATCATGATTGGTAGTGGTCTGAACCCAAGTTTTTATGAAATAGAGATTTTTAGTTCTATAAGATCGGTCGTGGAACAAGGTGTTGAAACAAATATGGTTATTGATATGGGTGCAAGATCGACGAAACTCTATATTATCGAGAGAGGAGTCCTTCGATCATCTCACATTATAAATAAGGGAAGTCAGGATATCACTCTGACATTGGCAAAAGCATTGAGTGTGAGTATAAATGAAGCTGAAAGATTAAAAAGAACGTTTGGTCTCAGGGGTGGTCCAGAATATAAAGAACTTACAGAAATTATCACTTTAAACCTCGATTATATATTTTACGAATGTAATGCAACCCTTTTGAATTATCAAAAGAAATATGCAAAAAATATAAGTCGTATTATTCTCACAGGTGGAGGAGTACAACTCAAGGGATTCGTCGATATTGCAAAGACGAGTTTTCAGACTGAGGTTATATATGCAAACCCATTTAGTAAATTAGAGACCCCAATCTCATTAAAAGAAGAGCTTACGAGTTGTGGCCCAGAATTTTCTGTAGCTATAGGTGTAGCATTGAGACGTTTGGCTGAGACCGACTAGAGAATATTATCATTCTAAAGCTTATTCACATGTAAATATACAGTCTTTCTGGTATAATTTGCTTAGTATGGAGCCAAAATTCCAAACATCTTTTATACCTAGAAAACCAACCACCGCGACAACTTCTGTCGTGCCCCAAAGTGGTGTGCAAATGAGGTCAAAGGGTAAAACCATGGGGAGTATATTTCTCGCCATTTCAATGCTGTTATTTATTGCCTCGGCCGCAGGTATCATAGGTGTATTTGCGTGGAAATATTATTCTGAGCAAAAGTCAGAAGATCTAAAAAGGGAATTAGGTTTGAGAGAACAACAATTTAATCCCTCTCTCATAGCAGATCTAAAAGCAATGAATAACACTATCGATAGTATGAAAGGTCTCCTCGACAAGCACATCTCAGTTTCAAAGGTATTTGATATTATTGGAAAATTTACCATAGAAAAAGTCCGATTTTTGAATATGGCACTTACGGTGGGTGAAGGGTCAAATCCAGAACTAAAAGTAAATCTGACAGGATATGGAGCAAATCTGGCAACCGTTGCATTTCAATCAGATGTTCTTGGAAAATTAAAGAAATATGGACTCGACAATATATTTAAAAATCCTTCTATGACCAGTCCTGCTCTAAATGAAAATGGGCTCATATCGTTTGGAGTTACAGCAAATATCAATCCTTCTTCAATGATGTATTCAAAAAACTTTACGAATTCAACTAATTCAGACAAACAAAATCAATGAATAAAAACTTCACAGCATTAATACTCATTGTTCTAGCTTTCGGCGCTTATTTTACTTTTACAAGTGCAAAGATCGATGAAGTAAAAGCAATAAATGAATCAAACAAACAGTACGAAGAAGCTATTGCAAAAGCCGATCAACTCATAAAAGTTCGAGACAAATTGAGAGATGATTACAATGCTATCAGTGATATGGACAAAGACAGATTAAACAAAATGGTTCCAAATATTGCAGACAATATTCGTCTAGCAATCGATCTAAATAATCTTGCTTTCAAATACGGATATACTCTGAGAAATGTAAATATCAGTAACCCCCAAAGTACAGATGATATCATCAAAGCAAAATCGGCAGAAGGAAATCCATCCTCAAATAAGCCCGTGACTGCAGGTCAAATCATGCCCATAACAATATCTTTTTCAGTAACTTCACCATTTGCAAAATTCAGGACATTTATGACAGAGATAGAATCAAATCTGAGGATTATGGATCTTACAAGTCTCACGATGACAGTAAATGATAGTGGTATATATGATTTTTCGGTAACTTACAAGACTTATTGGCTTAAACAATAATATGCAAAAGCAGGGTTCAAAGAAAAATATAATAATAATCATAGTAATAGTGCTTTTGGCAGTCATAGTATATTTTTATTTTAAAGGCGGTGAACAACCTGCCGGTTCTGATAATCTGGTTCAAGCTGTCGATCCGGAATTTAGTCAAAGAAGTGAAAAATTGTTGGCATTACTAGCTCAAGTGCAGGGTATAAAGATAGATTCTCAATTTTTCAAATCACCAATGTATCAGAGTTTTGTAGATCATTCTGTGCAAATTCCTGAGCAGGAAGTAGGAAGAGATGATCCATTTGCACCAATTCCTGGATTAATTATTTCAAAGCCGGAAACTAAAACATCAAAATAAATGAGCGTATTAGACATATTGATTCACAAAAACCTCATAAGCAAGGATGATGTAAAGTCCGTGAGGACTGAGATGGCTCAAGGTTCATCTCTTGAAGAAGTACTCATCTCTCATGGAGTCAAACCAGAAGATATACTCGCCGCTCGAAGTGAGTTTCTAAATATTCCAGTGAGAACTGTGAGCGAGTCCTCGATACCATTTGAAGTTTTGGATTATATTCCAGAAGAATCAGCATCGCATTATCGTTTTGTGCCTATCAATATAAATGAAGGTGTTCTCGAAGTTGGTATCGTAGATCCTGACAATATGGAAGCTCGCGATGCTTTGGGCTTTTTGGCTTCAAAGAAAAATATACCTTACAAATTATTTATTATTTCACTTGATGATTTTAATAAAGTCATCGAAATGTATAAGGGTCTAACAGGTGAAGTGACAAAAGCCTTGTCAGAACTTGAAACAGAATTGTCAGTGCCATCACAAGATGAAGCTAAAAAAGAAAATAATCGTCCGGAAGGTGCAACGAAAGAAGAAGAATCAGTAATAGTCGAAGATGCTCCTGTCGTAAAGATTGTAGCGACGATAGTGAGATATGCTGTCGAAGGTGAAGCGTCAGACGTACATATAGAACACTTGAGGGACAAAGTGAGAGTTCGTTTCCGTGTCGATGGAATACTAAATACCAGTCTCGTACTACCATCTCAAGTGCATTCGGCCGTCGTTGCAAGAATAAAAGTCATATCAAATATGCGTCTCGATGAAAAGAGAAAGCCTCAAGACGGTAGATTTTCTGCGAGAATAGATGGTAGAAGGATCGATTTCCGTGTATCTACATTTCCAGCATATTTTGGAGAAAAAGTCGTGATGCGTATCTTGGATCAGGCAAAAGGAGTGAGAAAACTCGATGAGATAAATCTATCTGAGAAAAATCTAAAAATGGTAAAAGAAGCTATCAACCATCCTTATGGAATGGTTTTGATCACGGGTCCTACAGGATCAGGAAAATCTACAACACTGTATTCAATACTAAATGAAATTGATAAAGAATCATACAATGTATTGTCTCTCGAAGATCCAGTCGAATATACAATGGAAGGTGTCAGTCAATCGCAGGTAAGACCAGAGATTGGTTATACTTTTGCTTCTGGATTGCGTACGACTTTGCGTCAGGACCCAGATATCATTATGGTTGGTGAGATCCGAGACAAGGAAACAGCACAGCTTGCTGTGCAAGCTGCCCTCACAGGTCACTTGGTATTTTCTACTCTCCACACAAACAATTCTGCCGGCGTTATTCCGAGACTCATAGATATGGGAGTTGATCCTTATCTTATTGCACCGACTTTGATTTTGGCAGTCGCTCAGAGACTCGTCGGTATGTTGCCAAAGGGTGGCGGTGAAGAAGTGCCGATTGATGATACGATAAAAGGTATGGCTGAAAGAAGTTTTGCTGATTTGCCCGAAGAATTTCGATCAAAGATACAGGTTCCAGAGACAGTGATGAAAATAAAGCCAACTCCAGATTGCCCAAAGGGAACAAGGGGTCGTATGGCTGTATTTGAGATGTTTGAAATGGATAAAGAGATCGAAAAAGCTATATTAAAATCTCCAACAGAGACAGATATCATGAAAATACTTCGAAATAAGGGCATGCTCACATTGAGAGAAGATGCCATGCTCAAAGCTTTTCAGAAAACAATTCCTTTTGAGGAGGTGATTAAGTTATAATATATACATGCAAGAAGAAAATAAGAAAAAAGTTTTATATGTCGATGATGATCAATTGTTACTCGATATGTATCGAATAAAATTTTCAAATGAAGGATATGATATCAAGATCGCCGAATCAGGTGAGGCGGGACTTAAGATCTTGAGAGAAGGATACAAACCAGATATTTTCTTGGTAGATATATTGATGTCTGAGATGGATGGTCATGATTTTGTACTCGCAATCAAAAGAGAAAAACTGATTCCTCAAAATGCTATCGTCGTAATGCTTACAAATCAGACCCTGACTGATGATGTAAATAGGGCAAGAGAACAAGACGTAGATGGTTATATCATCAAGGCTATGACCATACCAAGTCAGGTCGTGAAAGAAGTCGAAAAGATATATAATTCTAAGAATAAAAAATAATATGGATTATAAAAAAGAAATTGAAGATTTGGTTCTCCTCCTCATAAATGAAAATGCATCCGACTTACATCTTTCATCTGGTAGAAGACCGATAATACGTGTATCAGGAGAATTGATACCTCTCATAAAGAAAAATGAAATATCCGAACAAGATATGCGAGGTTTTATTGATGTATTTCTGTCTGAAGAAAATAAAAGATTACTTCAACAAGAAAAAGACGTAGATTTTTCTTTTAGCATGACAAATGCTCGCTTTCGAGGCAATGCTTATTATAGACAGGGTACAATATCGATTGCTTTGAGACTCATACCAAAAGTAATCCGAACCTTGGATGAATTGCATTTGCCACCAATACTCGAGACATTTACACGAAAGAATCAAGGATTCTTTTTGTGTGTTGGTCCTATAGGGCAAGGTAAAACAACTACTTTGGCTACAATGATCGAGAGTATAAATCAGAGTAGAACAGAACACATATTGACCATAGAAGATCCTATCGAATATGTCTATGAATCAAAAAAATCAATCATAGATCAAAGGGAAGTGAGAATGGATACTCCAGATTTTGGAAATGCTCTGATTTCAGCGTTTAGACAAGACATAGATGTGTGTATGGTCGGTGAAATGAGAGATACTACGACTATTTCGACCGCTGTCACTGCCGCCGAGACAGGACATCTAATCTTCTCAACTTTGCATACAAACGACGCTCCTCAGACTTTAAACAGAATTATCGATTCTTTTCCTCCAGGTCAACAAGATCAAATCAGAGTTCAACTCGCGGGCTGTCTCACTGCAATTTTCTCTCAGAGGTTGATACCGAGAATATCTGGAGGACTTATTCCTGCTTATGAATTATTGATCAATAACAATGCTGTCTCAAATTTGATTCGTGAAAAGAGAATACATGAGATTAATACCGTCATTGAGACTGGTATGGAAGAGGGTATGATAGATATGAATAGATCTTTGGTTGAACTTGTTCGAGCGGGAGAAATATCTGTAGAAAATGCTTATATGAATACTCTGAATCCGAAATTATTGGAAAAAATGCTATAAAGACATGTTATTTAATTATGAAGCAGTAGACAATACAGGGGCCAAGAAAACAGGATCGATTGATGCAATCAATGTCGATGTTGCTATAGTTTCTCTTCAGAGAAGGGGAATGGTCATAACAAATATCAAAGAAGCTCAGAGTGCAGGTGGATTACTAAATATGAATTTGAGTTGGTTTGATCGAGTGTCCATGAAAGACATCGTCATTCTGTCCAGACAATTGGCGACCCTATTTGAAGCTCAAGTATCAGCCCTACGCATATTCAAGCTTTTGTCAGGAGAGACAGAAAATCAAGCACTCGGAAAAAGACTAGTTCAAATAGCAGATGATCTTCAGGGTGGAAGTTCTATATCCATGGCTCTCTCAAAACACCCTAAGATATTCTCTGATTTTTATGTGAGTATGGTAAAAGCCGGAGAAGAATCAGGAAAACTAGATGAGACATTTCAATATTTGGCTGATTATCTAGATAGGACATACGAGCTTTCTTCAAAAGTTAAGGGTGCTCTAATATATCCGGCATTTATCGTAGTTACATTTTTCACAGTCATGATACTTATGTTTACTATGGTTATACCAAAGATTAGTGCCATCATCGTAGAATCAGGCCAAGAATTACCCGTGTATACTCGTATTGTACTCGGAATAAGTAACTTTATGGTTCAATATGGATTCATTCTACTAATTGTAGCTGTTATTGTCGCTTTTGTTCTCATAAAATTCATAAGAACGAGTGCTGGAGCTATGGCTTTTGATCGATTCAAACTTTCCGTTCCTTATGTGAGTTCTTTATTTAGAAAGCTTTATCTCGCAAGATTATCTGACAATATGTCGACAATGCTTTCTTCTGGTATATCTATGGTTAGAGCAATCGAACTTACTGGAAATGTCATAAATAATCATGTTTATGCTCAATTACTCAAAAATTCCCTCGAATCAGTCAAAGGTGGTAAAACATTGTCAGAATCTTTGGCGGGTAATCCGAGTGAAGTTCCAGGAATCATGGTTCAAATGATTCATGTCGGTGAAGAAACCGGAGAAATAGGTACAATCCTAAAGACCGTAGCAAGATTTTATACCCGAGAAGTATCGACAGCAGTAGATTCCCTCGTATCTCTCATAGAACCACTCATGATAGTCATGCTCGGAGGTGGAGTCGCAGTACTCTTGGCTTCAGTTCTAATGCCTATATACAATATTGCCAGTTCGCAGTAGTTTGACAGTTCATAAAAATACTAACGATATCCATCTATTATCCACAGTAATGCTTCATTTTTTGGCTTAAATGTTATAATTATGTTGTACCATTAATTATAAATGGTCATGTTTATTAGTAAGTTTAATAATTTTAGTATGAAATATACAAAAAATAAGGGTTTCACTTTGATCGAACTCCTCGTAGTCATTGCCATCATTGGTATTTTGGCTTCAGTAGTTTTGGTTTCGTTAAATAGTGCTAGAAGCAAGGGTAAGGATACGAGAGTCATCTC
>CAZRJE010000005.1:0-4465 GCA_964600335.1 uncultured Candidatus Saccharibacteria bacterium | reverse complement strand
GTATGGAATCGATTTTTATAAAACTATTTCAAACCAAGTTCATTCTTTATATATCCTTCATCAAATCCAATCACAGTCTTATCTCCGATTTTGATGACGGGTACACCCATTTGTCCGGTGAGATCAATCATTTCTTTTCTCTTGGCGAGATCGATTGACACATCATAATCTTGATAAGCCACAGAATTCTTTTTTAGAAAATCCTTTGCCATATTGCAAAATACGCAAGATGGTGTGGAGTAAATAGTAACTTTCGGCATTTTATTTGGTAAATATTAAATTATAATTTATCGCCTATTCTTATTGTAGCATATTTTATTTGTATAGCTTTTGAAGTTCAACAGATGATATAATATTCTCATGAACATTTTAGATCGTATTGTCTATGATTATATAAACAGGATTTCAACTCAAACATTGACCACGGTTTCATATTATATCGGTTACATTACCGAGATATTGTTTGTATTGATTGTGATTGTTCTTGCTATTATCATTATTTTTTCCAAGAAGAAGTCTCTCGATGATTATTATCTAGAACTGTCTCTTGCTGTATCCGCTCTATTTACATTTAGTCTAAAGACTACATTTATGAGATTGAGACCACCGACGGCCGCACCATTTGAGAGCACGTTTAGCTTTCCGAGTTCACATGCAAGTATTAGCGCAGCATTTTTCACTGCATTATACATGATCTTTATCACAAGAATAAAAAAGCATAATCATAAAGTATGGTTTACAATATTCTGTATTGCCTCACCTGTATTTATTGCAACTAGCAGACTGACTCTCGGAGTGCATTATTTTACGGATGTATTTGCAGGTCTCTCACTTGGTTTTATCGTCGCTCTTACTATAGGCGCTTTATTTGCACACAAATTATTCTTTAGAAAGAAGAAGTGATTTTCCGGTCATTTCTTTTGGTATATTTAGATTGAAGAGGGACAATATCGTCGGTGCAACATCTGATAGGGAACCGTCTCTAAGTCTCATATCAGGAAGAGTGATGATACATGGAACAGGATTGGTCGTATGATCTGTCGAAGGTGTACGAGTTATTGGATCAGCATTTACCTCTGCATTACCATGATCTGCAGTTACAAAAAGGATCCCACCTTTCATTTCAATATGATCATATAGTCTCCCGAGACAAGTGTCGACTGATTCAACGGCTTTTATGATCGCATTTACGTTTGCAGTGTGTCCGACCATATCAGCATTTGCATAATTTATAAAGATAAAATCTTTACCCTCATTGATTTTTTCAATAGCTTTTTCTGTGATTTCAAAAGCTTTCATCTCGGGTGCTTCATCATGTGTCACAATATCTTGTCTGCTTTGAATGAGAATGTCCTCCTCATTTTTATTTGGAATTTCCTGGCCGCCATTTAGAAAATATGTTGCATGGGCATATTTTTCTGTTTCCGCTATATGTACTTGGCTTAGATTATTTTCTGCTATGATTTTTCCAAGAGTTTTATCAGGAAATAAAGGAGGGAAGACGACTTCAGCATCGAAATCTTCTTTGTATTGAGTCATGGTCGCAAAAAATAGATTTTTTGTATTCTTTATCTCTAGGATTTTTTGGGACAATTCTCGGGCTCTATCGGCTCGGAAATTGAAATAAAATATTCCATCATTTTCTTTGATTGGGTCGCCGTAAATTTCATGGACTTTACATACAGATGGAGTTAACAATTCATCCTTTTCTCCTTCATTGTATTTTTGCTCCAAATATTGACTAGCCTTACTGTCAAAATGAGACGGGGAAGTGGCGTTTATCACGTCCCAAGCTTTCTGTATTCGATCCCAATTTTTGTCTCTATCCATAGCAAAATATCTGCCTGATATAGATGATATATGATAATCACGATTGAGACTTTCTAATTTCTTCTCTAATCTTTCAATGTATTCTTTGGCACTTTGAGGTTTTGTATCTCTCCCATCAGTAAAGACGTGTATTGATACTCTTTCAATATTTTTTGTCGCACAGAGATCCAAAAAAGCATACATATGATCTTCATGGCTGTGAACTCCTCCCGGACTTACGAGTCCCATGACGTGTACAGTCGAACCGTGTTTTTTTGTATGATCGATTAGATTGTTTAATACCTCGGATTTTTCAAATTCACCATTTTGTATGGCTTTATTTATCCTCACGAGATAAGTATCTATGGGTCTACCTGATCCTATAGTAAGATGGCCGACATTGCTATCACCGATTTGACCTTGCGGTAGGCCTACCGCTAATCCAGAGGCTTGAAGGAGAGAATGAGGATATGTTTGCCATAATTTATCAAAATTCGGTTTATTTGCACTTGCTATGGCATTATCTTTTTTTTCTTCTCTATAACCCCAACCATCGAGAACTACTAATACTACTGGTTTTTTCATAGTTATATATTTTTGAAGAATGGAATATTGTCCGATTCTTCGATTCTTAATATTTCATTATATTTTGATGTCCTTTCACTGCGAGATACTGAACCGGTTTTGATTTGACCGGTCCCGAGACCTACAGCGAGATGAGATATCGTCGTATCTTCTGTTTCTCCTGATCTGTGAGAGATGATGGCCTTATAACCATTTTTATAAGCAGTCTTTACAGCATCTATTGTCTCAGTGATTGTGCCTATTTGATTTGGTTTTACGAGAATTGCATTTGCTACACCTCTTTGAATACCCATATTTAGTCTTTCTATATTTGTCACAAAGAGATCATCTCCGACCAACTGTATTTTTTTGCCGAGAATATCTGTCATGATTTTTTGTCCATCCCAATCATCTTCTGAGAGTCCATCTTCTATAGATACGATAGGGTATTTTGAACAAAGATTCCTGTAATAATCAACAAATTCTTTTGAAGATAAAGATTTATTTTCTCGACTTAGATCGTATTTATTATCTTTAAATAATTCGGTCGCCGCTACATCCATAGCTATGAATATTTCTTGATTGGGTTTGTAACCTGATTTTGTTATAGCTTCAATTATGAGTTGAAGTGGCATTTCATTGTTACTAACGGATGGAGCGAAGCCACCTTCATCGCCAACATTTGTAGACAGACCTTTTTCATGAAGAATCTTTTTGAGATTATGAAAGACTTCTACACCAGCCTGTAGAGCTCTTCTAAAAGTAGGGAAGCCTCTTGGTACGATCATGTATTCTTGAAAATCTGAACTGTTTTCGGCATGTTTACCACCATTGATAAAATTCATCATCGGTACAGGCAAAGAAGGATTTTCTATATTTGCTATTTGACCAAAGTATTTGTAAAGAGGGATTTTTTTGCTTTGGGCCACTGCTTTTGAAAAAGCTATAGAGACACCAAGTATGGCATTTGCCCCTAGATTGCCCTTATTTTTTGTACCATCGAGTTCGATCATCTTTTTGTCCAGAGATTGTTGGTCAAAAGCATTCTGTGATAAGGCCGAATTTAGTATTTCGTCTACATTTTTTACGGCTTTGAGTACACCTTTTCCTGCAAAACGACTTTTATCTCCGTCTCGAAGTTCTATTGCTTCATGGCTACCTGTAGAAGCACCCGAAGGTACGGCTCCGCGACCGAAAGAACCATCGTCCAATAATACATCTACCTCAACGGTAGGATTTCCTCGAGAGTCAATGATTTCTCGAGCTTTTATTTTACTTATTTTATTCATGATCACATTTTATCATGAGTCATGATGGCATAAAACTAGACAATATTTTTTTCCGATGATTATTCTGTGACAATAAAATCACCATCATTTAGTCCTGATAAGATCTCTACAAAACCATCGGAACTCTTGAGGCCTGTAGTGACTTTGACACTTTCGAATGATTTTTTATTTGCAGTTAATTTTTTTACTGTTTTATTTCCGTCTGTGCCATTTATCGTACTCGTGGGTATCGATAGAGCAGAATCTTTTGTTCTAGAAGTGATTTTTATATTTGCTGTCATACCAGATCTGATACGAGGATCGTTTTTGTCGAATACGAGAGTGATTTTGTAAGTAGGTACACCCTCGATTATAGTTTCAGCGGGATCTATACTCATTACGGTTGCATCGAAGATGGTTTCATCTCCATATGCATCGAGAGTCACTCTGGCTTTGTTGTCTATACTTATTTTTGATATGTCTGTTTCGGGTACATTGGCTTCTATTTTAAATAAATCATTTGAAATAACAGAAAATACAATCTGGCCAGCATTTACATATTCACCGATATTTGGTTCGGATTTTGTGAGTATTCCTGATATAGGAGAGACAATCTTATTTTTTGCGAGAATAGCATTTGCTTGATCTGCTCTCGCTTTTGCCTCCATCAATGCTTCTTTTGAGGCGCCTGAGAGTTTTACATTGTAGTTTGAATTTGCTTCATCGAGAGCATTCTTGCTCGCTTTTACGTTTGTTTCAGCTGTTGTGATTGATGTATATGCTTGATTGAAGCTTGATAGGGCAGTATTTAGTATAGATGCATA
>CAZRJE010000004.1:7975-27497 GCA_964600335.1 uncultured Candidatus Saccharibacteria bacterium | reverse complement strand
AAGAATGATGCTCAAAAGAGCAAGTTATTTGGCAAATTGGTGAGACTTATCACCGTTGAAGCAAAAAAGGCCAAAGGTATTTTGACTTCACCCGGACTCGCAAATGCTATAGAAAAAGCAAAACAAGAAAATATGCCGAACGATACTATCGACAGAGCCATAAAAAAAGCCCTCACCGACAACAGTGCTCAAATGGAACAAGTATTGTACGAGGCTTATGGTCCAGGAGGCGTGGCTATACTCATATCTGGACTTACTGAAAACAGAAATAAGGCCGCGCAGGAAGTAAAACACATTCTTTCAAATCACAATATTGAACTAGCAGGTCAAGGTAGTGCCGCCTGGGCATTTGAAAAGACAAATGAAGGATGGAAAGCTACTACCACTGTCCCTCTCGAAGATTCAGACATAGAAAATCTTTCAAAACTCGTAGAAGAACTCGAAGACAATGACGAGGTACAGGATGTCTATACAAATGCAGAATAAATCATCTTATCGAGTAATAGGAGTAGATCCAGGATATGATCGTGTTGGCATTTCTATTTTAGACAACGATCGGGGCAAGTTTTCTCTACTATTCTCAAAATGCATTGTGACAAATCCTAAAAGCGACTTTTATTCTAGGCTAAATAAAATAATCATCGAGATACGATCGATAATCGATGAATTTGATCCAGATCTAATGGCCATAGAGACTTTGTTTTTGAGTAAAAATCAAAAGACTGCAATGCGTGTAGCAGAATCAAGGGGTGCAATATGTCTCACAGCAGTCGAACGAGGTGTTGTAATTCAAGAGTTGAGTCCTCTTCAAATCAAGATGTCTATCACAGGTCATGGCAAAAGTGACAAATTACAATTAATGAAAATGATCCGATTAATGATCAAACTTGATGATAAAAAAAGACTTGATGATGAATACGATGCGATCGCTATAGGACTAGCATCTACTTTTCCACAGAATATTACATTTGCAAAATAAATATACATTTGATAAAAATACTTCAAAATCAAGATATATTAAAATGAAAAAAACAAAAATCGAGAAAAAAACAAAGCAAGTCAAAGATGAAGAAAATATAGACGAAGAAGAACAAGAAGAAATCGAGCCAATCAAAACAACCAAAATAAAAGGCCGCCCCGCAAAAGAAGAAAGTGCGGTATTTGAAGAAGACGATGAAAAAATCGATGATGAAACAACATCAACGTCTATAGAAAGTGATGAGGAGGACGATCGTATCGATCCGGAAGAATTGAACCCTTTTGGCGACCGATGGGAAGAATAGTGATATAATTTTATTCATGAGAAAATCAAAAAAGAAGCGTTTTGTCTTTCGTGTTATTGTATTTTTGATTTCGGCTTTGCTAATAGTCATAGGTGTAATCTCCATATGGATAGCAACACTCAAAATACCGAGTCTTGATGCCCTCGATTCTAGGAAAATATCTCAATCCACAAAAATATATGATCGCACCGGAAAAATACTTCTCTATGATCTAAATAAAAACATAAAAAGAACTGTGGTTGGTCTCGATCAGATCTCGGATAAAATAAAAAAAGCAACCATATCGATCGAGGATGCAAATTTCTATACAAATTCTGGAGTCGAACCAACGGCTATAATACGAGCCCTAGTAACAAATCTCATATCCGGCGAATCATCACAGGGTGGTTCAACTATTTCTCAACAAGTCATAAAAAACACTCTTCTAACAAAAGACAAAACAATAACAAGAAAAATAAAAGAGGCTGTTCTCGCGGTCAAGCTCAACAAATCAATGAGCAAAGACAAGATCTTGGAAATTTACCTAAATGAAACACCTTACGGAGGAACATATTATGGCGTAGAAGAAGCCAGCCAAGCTTTTTTTGGCAAACCAGCAAAAGATGTAACTTGGGCAGAAGCCGCGTATCTCGCAGCGATACCCCAAGCACCGACATTCTATTCCCCGTTTGGAAGTCATAAAAAGGAACTCGATATTCGAAAAGATCTTGTACTATCTAGGTTACATTCACTAAATTACATAAACGATGCAGATTATAAAATTGCAAAAGAAGAAAAAGTAAAATTCCTTGCAAAATCAGAATCAAATATTAGAGCCCCTCATTTTGTAATGTATGTAAAAGATATCGTTGCTCAAAAATATGGCGAAGAAAATCTCGAGACTGGTGGATTAAGAATCATAACAACCCTAAATGCTGATATGCAACAAGTCGCAGAAGACACTATCAAGAAATTCTCAAAGACGCTAATCGATACCTATTCCGCAAGTAATACCGCAGCAGTCGCAATAGATCCTAAAACAGGAGATATACTCACCATGGTTGGTTCTAGAGATTTTTTTGATAATTCTATTGACGGAAATTACAATATTGCAACCGCAAAAAGACAGCCTGGATCAACATTCAAACCTTTTGTATATGCGACCGCATTTGAAAAAGGATATACACCAGAAACAGTATTATTTGATATCAAGACTGAATTCTCAAACAAATGTTTACCCGACGGAAAAACAAAAGATGAAAAAGATGACCCAGAAAAAGTATGTTATTCTCCGGATGAATTTGACAATATTTATCCTGGACCAATGCAAATGAGATATGCTCTCGCACAATCTCGAAACGTCCCCGCTGTAAAAACTCTTTATTTGGCAGGTTTAAAAGATAGTATAAAAACAGCTACAGATATGGGAATCACGTCCCTCAATGATCCAAACAGATATGGACTGACTCTTGTTCTCGGTGGCGGTGAAGTGAGTCTTCTTGAGCTCACGAGTGCTTATGGAGTATTTGCAAACGATGGAATCAGAAATCCATATCGAGCCGTCCTCAAAATAGAGGACAGCAAAGGAAACGTTCTTGAGGAAGCAACAACATCTCCAACACAAGTCATAGATAGTGATGTGACAAGACAAATATCAGACATACTCTCTGACAATAAAGTACGCATGAATAGTCTCAAGCCTATTGGGGATTCTATTGGTCGCCCTGTCGCTATAAAGACAGGAACAACAAATGACTATAGGGATGTATGGACTTTGGGATATACTCCAAATCTAGTTGTTGGTATGTGGGCAGGAAAAAATGACAATACACCCATGAATCACAATGTTGCTGGCCTCATCATATCTCCGGTTTGGGGTGCATTTATGACTCAAGCCCTAAAAGGTATGCCGGTTGAAACATTCAAATCTCCCCCACCTCCACTTCTCGACAATAAACCAGTATTAAGAGGGCGTTGGGAAGGAGGACAATCTTTCTTTATCGACAATATTTCTCAGAAAATTGCCACAGAATACACGCCCCAAGAAACTAGGCAAGAAATAATTGCTCGAAGCGTCCACTCGATCTTACATTGGGTAAATAAAAACGATCCTACAGGCAATCCTCCTACAGATCCAAATCAAGACCCTCAATACGAGTATTGGGAATATTCTGTGAGAAAATGGTTTGAACAGTTTCAAAAACTTAACCCTAATTTCCAAGAAAATAACAAGGTTATACCACCAAACGGAACCGACAATGTTCATCTGCCAGAGAAAATACCAAAATTAACCATAATAAATCCAAATCCGTCTTTTACAATATCAGCAGCAAATTCAGTGAAAAGTCTTGAAATAAAGCTAAAAATTGAAAATGATATTCCTATAAACAAAACAGATGTATATCTCAACGGAAAGCTTGTCTATACAGAAAACGCTTCACCACTTTCATTCTCTTTGCCTTTGCCAGATCTCAGATCTTTACCAGATGATAACAATATTACCATCACTGTTTCAGATAGAATATTCAATAAAGGATCATCGTCTGTAAATTTTACAGTAAATAGATAGTCAGAAAAAAGATATTTTGTCTTCTTTGATTGTAAGACCTAATAGTCTTAACTTTGATATGATTTTGTCTTGCTTTAAATATATATTCGTTTTTTGACCAGAACTCAAACCCTTTATTGTTATTTTCCCTGCCTTAAAATATATATCTAGTCTTTGATTTGGAAAATTACAAATATCCGATATGGTATTTGATATGAGATTTTGTTTTTCTTCGGCATCAACAGTAATCTGTTTAATTTTTGAAAAAAAATCAGATATTTTTTTCATGATCTATTCATTGGCATGACCAAATACATAAAATCTACGTTTTTTGATACTGGTTTTATGATCATAGGCCTTTGAGCGCCACTTACATACAAAACAATGCTGTCAGAATCGAAAGATTGCAAACTATCTGTGATATATCTCTGATTGAAGTTTATTGATATTGCCTCACCCACTACATCTGCGTCTATTTTGGTGCTATTTTCGCCTATATCAGCATTTTTTGTATCAACCTGTATCATTTTATCATTCGGCTCGATTATTATCTTCATTTGATTAAATTTATCAGAAAAAACATTTGATACTGATAGAGCATCAACTAGATCTTGTTTTAGAATTGTAATCTCTGTTGAAACGTTTTTTGGAATAATTTGTTTATAATCCGGAAAAACTCCGTCAACAAGCCTAGAAGCAATGCGAATAGATCCTGTATTTATCTCTAATAACGATTTATTTGCTTTAATCTCAATATTTTCTTCTCTAGTCTGCAAAATACTTATGATATGTGCTATGTTTTTTGCAGGAATTAGTAAATCAGGAAAATCTGAATCATCCTCAATCTTTATGCTTTTTTCAGCCAATCTAAATGAATCTGTGGCTGCAAAAAATATATCATTTTGAACTTTATGCATATAAACACTTGATAATTCTGGTTTTATCGTTGACTGTGAAGCACTGTACCAGACGGATTTCAAACCATTTGAAAATACGACTGGGTCAATATTTTTTAATTTTTTACCATCTTCAACCGTTGGAATCGTTGGAAAATCGTCGTGGGGCACGGTCTTTATCACACTCTTTGTTTTCCCTGCTTTTATGACTAGATTGTTGTTTTCATTTACTTCTATTGTAAATATTCCATTGTATTTTCTAATCTTTGAAATGAAGCTGTTCATGATATCTGAGGGAACCGCAACAATCTTTTCTTCATCACATTTGCCAGGAATAAAAATCTCAATACCAATGTCTAGATTTGTTGCTTTTAATTCACAACCTTTTTTTGAAAAGGAAAGTATAATAGATGAGAGAACGGGTAATGTGGTATTTTTTGATGCGATCTTCCCTCCTGTATTTACAGCTTTCTCGAAAATATCCATTTTTGATTCAAATATCATATTAGTATTATATTTATATATTAAAGTTTGTTATTACTATTAGTCCTGTGAATATGTTGATAACTTGATTATACATTCTGAAATAAAGGTTTTTTGATAATACTTTTTTCACAACATGTTGATACTCTGTAATATACAGTAGAATAAAAAAAGTTGATAGTACTTTTGTTCGATTGTTATAAACAAGTTATGAACAGTTTATGAACAGTTATAACATTGTTCGAATCTGATTTATTTCTTGTGACAATACCGTGTTTGATTTTATTTCCTCCCTGACCTTTTCGTACGAATGAATTGCTGTTGTGTGGTCTCTACCTCCTAGTTTTTCACCTATAGCGGGAAATGAAATACCAAAATCTTCTCTCAAAAGAAACATTATGACTTGACGTGGCTTAACAACCTCCTTTTTTCTCGTTTTATTGTAAATATAATCTTCGTTTAGACCATAAAAATCACATACTACTTTTACAATATCTTTGATCGACACGTTCTTTTTTGGCTTAGAATTGTTTCTAAGAATATTTTTGAGATCGTTTATAGATATTTGTCTTTTGTGTAGATCTGCTTGGCAAGCAATGATGTTTATAACACCTTCGAGTTCGCGAATATTGTCCTTGATAGACAAGGCTAAGTGCTCAATAATCTCATCGTTTAGGCTTATATTGTGCACCGAACACTTTGTTTTTACTATTGCCATCCTTGATTCATGGTCAGGTTCTGGTATGTCTATAGTGAGACCCACATTAAATCTTCCACGCAAACGGTCTTCGAGCCCAGGAATGATATTTGGGTGCATATCTGATGAAAACACTAATTGTCTACCAGTGTCATGAAAAGTATTAAAGAAATGGAACAATTCTTCTTGGAATTTTTCTTTATTTGAGAAAAACTGTATATCGTCCATGATAACAACGTCATATTTTCTGTATTTTTCTTTGAATTGTTGGACTTTATTTTCTTGCAATGAATTTATAAAGTCAGAACCAAATCTCTCTGATGTTAGATAATAAATCTTCTTATTTGGGAAAAGACGCTTTATTTCATGTCCTATGGCTTGAATGAGATGTGTCTTCCCTCTTCCTGTACCACCATAGACGAAGAACGGGTTGTATACATTTCCTGGATTTTTGACTATAGCTTGGGCTGCGGTGAAAGCAAGCTCATTGAATGGTCCAACGACAAAATTTGTAAAAGTGTATCTCGGGTTTAGATTGTCGTCTTTGTTTATATAAAAATCTTGCAAAGGTATCTGCATATTTATATTTGACATCATTTGTCTTCTCTCACCAGAGTCTTTTTTGGCGTCATTTTTTGATTCAATGACGTATTCGAGAGCACGAATATTGTCATTCATCTGTCTTAGTATTCTCAAGATTGCATTGTGAAACTTTTTGCTGAGCCATTCTTGTGTAAAAGAGTTTGGAACGGCGAGATATATGACACCACTATCCTCTTTTGATATTCGAGTGTCTTTGAACCAAGTAGAAAAATTTGCTTTAGATACAGTTGATTCAATTTCAACTAATGCACTTTGCCAAATTTTTGATAAATCATTCATGGTCTTGCCTTTAGTATATACACAACAAACATTCTGGAAACTTGTGCGAATATTTTTTTTGATGTATAGTCTCTTTATGTCTATCACATATCAACCAAAAAAAAGAAAGCGCGCAAAGACACACGGTTTCTTGGTAAGAATGAAAAGCAAAACCGGAAGAAATGTTTTGGCGAGAAGAAGATCGAAGGGCAGAAAGAAATTATCTGTCTCACATGCTAAATAAAAGAAACAGACTAACCTCAAAAGAGGTGGCTAAAGTGTTTGAAATAGGAAAATCATTTGGTAATGGTTTTCTGCGTCTTAAAATGGTGCCAAACGCAGTAGAAATACCACGTTTCGCCATAATTGCTTCTCAGAAGATATACAAGAAAGCAAATAAAAGAGTTGCTATAAGGCGAAGAATATATGAAATAGTGAGGAAGGTGTTACCAGATATCAAAATTAAGATAGACGCAATCGTTTTTGTTAATGAAAACAAAACCATAGACCACAAAGAATTAAAAGATTCTGTTTCAAAGCTTTTTATTAAATCAGGTTTGTTGTAAAATCAAATCATGTATCACAATATTATATTTTTACCGATCTACAATGCCTTTGTGGGGCTTCTCAATCTATTTCCTTGGATGGATATAGGTCTCGCTATGGTAGTGTTTACTGTCATTGTAAAAGTTATTCTATTCCCTATTGCAAAGAAATCGTTGCTTACTCAAGTAAAGATGAAAGAAG
The DNA here is from genome assembly GCA_964600335.1 of uncultured Candidatus Saccharibacteria bacterium. GTDB lineage: Bacteria > Patescibacteriota > Minisyncoccia > Phycocordibacterales > PALSA-1337 > C7867-002. The sequence continues at coordinate 20,003 of CAZRJE010000004.1, read as the reverse complement.
TCGAACCGGAAGCACAAAAGATAAGAGAGATGTACAAAAATGATAAACAAGTTCAGGCAATGAAAATCATGCAATTGTACAAAGAAAAAAACTTCAGTCCTTTCTCTAGTGTTTTATTGCTCATCATTCAGTTGCCTATTTTGTTTGCTTTAATATCAGTGTTTTACAAAGTCATACCCGAAGTAAAGCCAGAACTTTTATACAGCTTTGTATCAGTTCCCCATATAAAAACATTATTCATTGGTCTTATTGATCTTACAAATAAGAGCTTGATTCTCTCTCTCATGACTGCAATCGCTCAGTATTTTCAACTCAAATATTCTCCGTCACTCAAAAATGCACCATCTTCTACAAACAATCCTCAGATGGCAGCAATGCAATCGATGAATTCTTCGATGAAGTACTTTTTGCCGGTATTTGCTTTTATTTCTACTTATTGGATTATTCCTGCTCAATTCCCTGCCGCGGCGTCCGCTATAGCCTTGTATTGGATGGCAAGCACACTGTTTACTTTGGTTCAAGAATTATATATTAGAAAAAAACATATAAAATAAAATATGGATAAGTTTATAGAATTAAAATTTTCTATCCCGACCCTAAAAGGAATATCTTCAAAAAATATAGAAGAACACCTGAAACTTTATTCTGGGTATGTGAAAAATGCAAATCTTGTATCAAAAAAGATTGTAGAATTGTCAAAAGACTACGAAAACAATTCATATTTGATCGGTGAATTGAATAGACGCTTTTCTTTTGAGTTTAATGGAATGATGAATCATAAGTATTATTTTGAGCAGTTTACTGGACTTATTGATAATAAAGATGAAAAATCGAGTCTTTTCGTACAAATTACCAGACAGTGGGGTTCTATAGATGAATGGATAAAAGAGTTCAAAAATCTCGCTTTGACTCGTGGCATAGGTTGGGCAATGTTATATTTTGATCCAATTTCTAGTTGCCTAATAAATTCTTGGGTAGACGAACAGCATCTAGGTCAATTAAATGGTTGTAAGACTATTTTAGCTCTTGATATGTGGGAACATTCTTACGTTTCTGATTATTTGCCGTCTGGAAAGAAACAATATATCGAGGATTTCTTTTCTAATATTGATTGGAAAATAATCGAAGGAAGATTTAATTAGTATTATTTGCTGCATCTTTTTGAATTCTTACAGTATATAAAGTGTATATTATTATTGTTAGTAGAATATATAAGCAAATCATTGTTTTGAAAGATATTGTTCCTGTATATATAGATGCGATTGGTATATGAGCAAATAGTTTTACAATAAACAATTCGTAAGACAGTATTATGTGTGCAAAATATGCCAAAAATTGGCTTACAAATGTTGATACAAAGCCAAATAAGCTAATAATTGATACTATCGCCATTGTCAAAGGAATAATCGGTAATATAAGAATGTTTGTTACGAGACCTGACAATGAAATCGTTCCCATGAGGAATACAATATAGGGAGTCACAAAGATTTGTGTGGCTATCGTGGTAGATATCATATCTCTTAATTGAAATTTGTCTGTTATCCATGAAAATATGTTATTCATTGGTTTTGCAAGATAAATAAGACCGAGTGTTGCTAAAAATGATAAATGAAATGATGGATCGTGAGTGAGAATAAGAGGATTTTGTATTATCATCGCTATGCCCGCGAAGTACAACGCTCTGTCTACTTTGTAATCCCTTCTAATGTACGAAGCAAAATATTGTATTAGAGCCATAATAGTAGATCGAACTACAGTCGCTCCACCTCCCACCATGATTGCAAAAGAAAATATTGCAAAAGCCCCGAGGCTCATAGATAGTCCCCTTTTGAGTCTAGAGAGAAGTTTTTTTATAATTTCACCAACGATGGTGATATTAAATCCAGAAAGAACAACAATATGTATGAGTCCAGCTTTTCTAAAATCATCCAACAAATCTTTTCCTAAAGAGGATTTTTCACCCAAGATTAATCCTGAAGCCAGAGAAGCATGAGGTTCACCCAACACTAAACGAATATTTCTGATGAGGGAATTTCGAAGGTTTGATAATTGTACCTCAAAATAATTATATAAAGATGCTAAAAAATTTGAGTTCCCAGACATGTCTTTTGTATTAGATTGTCTCTCGATTTCAGCACTTTTTATTTCATAATGTATATTATCCTTTGCTAGATATCCAATATAGTCAAAATGTTGATCTTTTGAATTTGAGAAATTTGCCGGACGCAATACCTTGCCTGTAAATCTGATAGTTTCCCCCATCGAATATCTAGGTTCAATCTTCGTTTTGATTTTGATTGATTCATCTTTTAGACAACCTGAAATGCTTTTTATTACGAAGCTTTGACTGGTGTCGTTAAATGAGGGGTTTGAAATAATAATACCGAGTTCACTCGTCTTGGTTACGATGCAAAAATATTTGTATTCAAAATGATTGTATTTTGAATAGGTAGATATTATTCGAAATATTGTTATACATATCAAAAAAATCCAAAAAATATTTGAGACCTTGAACATGATATGAGAATATCAATATTTGTTCAAAATATTATAAATATTTGCTAAAAATATTTTAAATTATTGTTTGTCAGCGTACCCTGTTGCTATTTCATCGGCTCTTTCATTGTGCTTAATTCCAATATGAGAACGAATTGATTTCCAAGTAATATCTCTATTCTTAGAGACTTCAAATAGCTGTTGCCATAAATCTTGATTTAATACAGGTTTTTTGTCCGATGTCTTCCAGCCTTTTTTTATCCAGCCATGAATCCACTTTGTTATACCATTTACAACATATTCAGAGTCTACATTCATGACAATATGACAATTTTCATTGATCGATCTTAAGGCTTCTATTGTAGCTGTTAATTCCATGCGATTGTTTGTGGTGTGTTTCTCTCCACCGCCCAATTCTTTTATGACTTTATCATTTTCTATTATGACGACTCCCCACCCTCCTGGGCCTGGATTATTTCGAGAAGAACCGTCAGTAAATATTTCTATATTTTTCATGATACCATCATATCACAATCATCCTTATCGATAATATCAGTGATACGAATGCGAATCTCATTCTTATTGTTAAAAGTATTTTTTTCGATTGAACCGACAATATCACAATATTTTCCTGATTCCGGGATCTTTGTAAATGAAGACGCTTTTTTAAAAAAAGAAATAGCTTTAATATCATTGTTTGGATTCTTTGAAATAGAAAGCTCTAAATGTTCTTTTTCTTTTCCAAAAGTCTTTATATTTTGAACTAGACAATTTTGCATAAGGAAAATTGGTTTTTTATTTTCAATTCCAAAAGGCGATAATATGGATAAATCTTCAAATAATTCAAGGTTTATGTCATTTATATTTAAAATCATATCTATAATATTGTCTTCACTGGGAATCTCTCTTGGAGACATGTTTGATAGGCTCATATTTAATCTTTCTTCAAGATCATAGATTGCATCTTTTGAAACAGTGAAACCACCAGATTTCTTGTGGCCACCAAACTTCTCAAATGTGTCTGCTTTTGTATTTTGCATTAATTCAACAAGGCTTATGTTTCCTCCACGACATGAACCTTTTATACCTTCATTTGGATCTCTACCCCAAATAAAAAATGGGTTTCCATAGTGTTCTGCAAGAGTGTTTGCCACGAGACCGACTAGAGACGGCCTCCAGTTTGGATTTCCTATGACGATGACTCCACTATTATTCTTTTGATATCGAGATGAATATATTTTCTTTGCCTCTTTTACCATCGAGGCCACAATACCCTTTCTTTCATGATTTATATGATCTAACCTGTCTGCAAGTATTTGAGCCTGCGTGTGATCGTCTGTAGTAAAGAGTAAAAAAGCATCATTTGCTACACCCATTCTGGAAGCGGCATTTATTCTCGGGCTAATACTAAAACCGACGTCTTCCTCAGTTATTTGACTTTGATTTAATCGAATCTTCCTAAATAGTGCTCCCAATCCTTTTCTTTTTGATTTTCTCAGCACTTTGAGACCAAAACTCGCCAACACTCTGTTTTCTCCTCTCAAAGGAACCATATCGGATAATGTGGCTATACCAACCATGTCGAGTAACCATTTTTCCCAACCATCATGTACATCAAATCTTTTTTTAGATAATATTCCTTGAATTAATTTGAAAATTACTCCAGAACCACAAAGATTTTTATCGGGATATGGACAATCACTTTGTTTCGGATCAATTATAGAAAATGCATTAGGTAAAGACTCTTTTGGTTCATGATGATCTGTTATGATCGTTTCAATTCCGCACTGTTTTGCAAAAATAACCTCATCAACATCTGCGATACCACAATCGATGGTTATAATGAGTTTTACATTTTGATTTGAAAGCTCTTTGATAGCTTGTTTGTTGAGCCCGAATCCCTCGACATGTCTATCTGGAATATAGTTTATGAAATTTGTATAGCCAATTTTTTTGAATAAATCATGTAAAATCACTGCTCCCGGTATTCCATCAGCATCATAGTCGCTATAAATTGCGATTTTTTCGTTTTCACTTATTGCTTTGAGTATCCTGTCTACACTTTTGTCCATATCTTTCATGAGAAATGGGTCATGAAGATGTTCATCATAACAAGGGTCAATAAATCTTTGTGCTTCTTCCACATCTTTGATGTCTCTAAAAAAGAGTAAATGGTTTAAAATACTCGAATGATTCTTGAGAATTGATTTATTTGAAATCGGATTTCTGAGTAGATATTTTTTCATGTTTCTTGAGTATATCATGTGATACAATCTCTATTATGGAAGAATGTATTTTTTGTAAAATAGTCAAACATGCTATACCTGCCAGTATTGTATATGAAGATGCAAACTTTATGGCTTTCTTGGATATCAGGCCTTTGTCCCCAGGTCATACACTAGTTATTCCCAAGAAACACTATAGATGGGTTTGGGATTTACCAATTCTTGGTAATGATAATATAAATATAAAAGAATATTTTGGAATTGTGGCAAAAATTGCTGAAGCTCAGAGAAAAGCCTTTGGCGTAGAATCAATATGGAGTAAGGTTATTGGCGATGAAGTGCCCCACGCTCACGTGTGGATATTTCCAAATCCAGACATAACCGTAGGAGATAAAAAGAATCTTGATTTAAATTCTCAAAAGATTCGGGAGAATATCAATATTTAATCTCATTATTTGAGGGCGTCTATTCCTGGTAAAGTTTGATCTGCCAAGAATTGTAACATCGCTCCTCCACCTGTCGAAACAAATGTATATTTTTCTAATAGACCGAGGTCTTGAATAGCGGATAAAGTATCTCCACCGCCTAGTATCGATATCACACCACTTTCAGTTGCTTTAGCTATTTCTCGAGCAATATTTTGGGTTGTTTCAATAAAACCGTCCTCGTATTTTCCCATTGGACCATTCCACAAGATCATCCCTGATTCATCAATGAGTTTTGATATGTCTTTTTGACTTTCCATACCAATATCAACAATATTGTCTTCTAAATTTATATCAGAGAGGTTTTTGGTTCTATGATCATCATTTACGATATCTTGCGGACTCACAAGTTTTTTATTTGAGATGATACTCGTGATATCTGCTTTGTCGTCAAATGTTGATCTTCCAATATTGTACCCCCGAGCTTTTATAATGTTATTTGCGAGTGCCCCACCTATATATACTTTATCGGCCAAATCCAAGAATTTTGATACGAGAGGCATCTTTGTAGAAAATTTTGCACCTCCCAATATAAATAGAAATGGTCTTTTTGGTTCAAATATCTTGGATAATTCTCGAACCTCTCTTTCAAATTGAAAGCCTGCATAACTCTCAAGATATTTTGGTAAACCCACGATCGAAGCGTGTTTTCTATGTGACACAGAAAAAGCTTCATTTACATATATATCAAAAAGTGAAGCCAAAGCTTTTGCAAATGTCGCATCATTTTGTGTTTCCCCATCAAAACTGCGAATATTTTCGAGAAGTATACATTCTCCGCCATTCAATGATTCGATTTCTTGCGATAAATGAGTGATTTTCTTTTCAAATCTTATATTTAAACCTTTTTCTTTAAGATAATTAAATACTGGTTCCAGAGACAAATTATCCCCTTTTGGTGATTGTAAGTGACTCAATATGACAAGCTTAGCTTTTCTGTCTAGCAAATATTTGATAGTCTCGATATTTTTTACCAGTCTATATTCCTCTTTTACTTTATTGTCGGTAATCGGAACATTGAAATCAGTTGAAATAACTACTTTTACATTTTCTAAATATTGAATTTGAGATATGTTTTTCATATAGACTTCACTAATTCAATAAAATCTGAAGGGTTGAGACTCTCTCTACCTATGATGAAACCGTCAACTTTTGATTCATCGATGATTTGTTTGGCATTTGTTTTGTTTACAGCACCGCCATATAAGACAGGAATTTTTATTGCTTTCTCTCTTCCAAAGATGTCTGAAAGTACTTTTCTTATGAATATAGTTGTTTCATGTATATCACTCATCTTCATTGGTTCTGGCGCACCTATTGCCCATATTGGTTCATAAGCAATTATGAAATGAGTTTGTTTGTTTGATTCAATGCTTGGAATACTAGCCTTGATTTGCTCACTTATTTTATTTAGATAGACAGAATCAGGATCGCGTTCACCTTCCCCGACACAGATGATCGGTGTTATATCACAATCAATCAGTCTTTGAGCTTTTTTTGATATCAATTCAGAATTTTCGCCCATCTTTCTCCTTTCAGAGTGTCCAACAATACAGTAAGTCACCCCTAAATCTTTGAGCATACTCGCACTTATTTCTCCCGTGAATGATCCCTTTTCATTTTCATTTACATTTTGAGCACCCAAACAATAATTTGATTTATCACTTGCTCCGAGATGTATGAAAATGCTCGGAGGGCATAAAATAGTTGTGGCATTATTTCCGAGATCAGATCGACGTACCTTACTAATAATATTTTTCGCTTCCTCAACCGTGTTTGGGTTCATCTTCCAATTACCAACTATTAGTTTTTTCATGAGTATATTGTAGCAGATTATTTGTTTTTATCTTGAAACAAGATTGTTGACAAGAGTGTCTGGTGGTGGCAGTATATATTAAGAGAACCTTAACAGAAAGGCAAAATCATGCAACTCGTAATTCAGATTAGTATTGGTTTTGGTCTTGTTCCCGATGTCGCCACGAGGATATTTAAGGGGATTGAAAGCGACACTCAAATAGCAAGCACAATCACTCGGCAAGTGGGAAAATTAAGTGCTATTCGGTTTGAATTTCTTCAAGAAATTGTCGGGTGTGACACGCAAAATGCTAGGATTCGTTTTGATCCGCACAATGTCGAGGTTCAGAACGATGCTCCTCGTCGGATCATTCGAATCATTTCGGATCTGGGATGGATTAACGACCAGATCGCGAACGCGGTTTGCTGTGCAGTCCCCGGTGAATATAGTCTCGAAGTGTGTGATCTTCGGCTGTCGAGCACCCGTGAGTCGGGCCCCAGTTCCAACTTCTTTTCGACTCCGCCCCGGACCGGAGTTCCCTTTTATCCGAAACCGACAACTCTTCTCATTGAGACGCCTCCTCAGGCGTTTCATCATGAGGACTGATCACTCACGCGCTGTACTCCTGTTCTTGGGAGACAGCGCTTTTTTTATTTGTCTTTTATTATTGCACTTCTTGCCAAGAAACTATGCTGTACTGACTTGCAGTAAGAGGAAAAGATGGTGGTGGGCCATACAAGAGATTGCTATCGTATATGATATTTCTATTTATATATCCAGTATTATCTGTATAAGCAAAACCATATCTTTCATTTGTTGCTATCATGCCATAGAGTGTCACAGTGTTTCGTATATGATAATCATTTCCATTTGCTTGGCATGAAGTACCATAATAATATCTTCCCGCTCTTCCGTTTTGAGCTATTATCGCTCCATCTATTCTCAGATTATCATCGCTGTACATGCCAATATTAAAATCTCCTTGAGCTATGAGTGATATGACATCGGTTCCGTCATATTTTGTATAGAGTAGATCATTGTTCACGGTTATACTTTTTCTTGTTGTCACATTATCTGGGAATTTGCCCACAGCTATCGTAAGTCTTGCACTATTGATTTGACCCTCTACCCACACATGATCTTCAATGAATATTATTCCATTTGTAGGAAATGAATAATTTGCTATGAAAGTTTGGTTTTTTATACTCCATGTTCCCCAATTGTCTTGGTTTAGAGAATTACTACAACCATTTGGTGCATTTTGAAGACTTGTGACTTTATAAAGATCAAAAGTATTATTTGTTTTGAGCAATATCCTATATCCCAAAGCGCCAGAAGAAGCTATATATCTTCCCCCATTTTGAGCTGAAGTCTTTAATGATGAAAGATCGATAGTCAGACCGTTGAAATCATATGTCTGTACAGGAAACTGTCTTCCCGCCATAAATACAAGAGGACGATCTGGAACTGAGCTTGGAGGAGTCGGATCGGCAGGATTTACTGTTGTATAAACACCAAATTGTTTTTCATTTGACGATGTGTCAGGATCATCAAAGCTCGCTACTGAACTCGTGATGATATTGTGAGCAACGCCATCAAATCTAATTCCTGCATTTGAGTGGATTGGACCAAATACTTCAGTTCCAGAACCAAATCTCATAAAATTATTTGCAACTACAGCATATTTTGCGAGAGACGGAATGCCAAGAGTGGCTTCAATGCTTCTTGATATATTTGTACTCGAAGCGAGTGTCCCAGTCGATTTGATTTTTACGAGAGTAGACCCTGATATTGGTGGTGTAATAGTCAATGAAAATTGGCCGATAATATTTCCCTGCGCATCTGTATAGTCATGAATATACGGACCATTTTGATTTGTGCCATCTTTATAATCATTTTGTGCATGAGCGAGGTGCCATCTATAGTATTCAATACCTGCCTCAGCAATTTGAAATGCTTGCTCTTTCTCGGTCATAGTCTTTGTATTTTTCAAAAGATTCGCTCCCCAATTTGTAAGACCTATGATGACAGTCATAGAAATTGTCGCAAAAACCAAAGAATTTATTAATATTGTTCCTTTATTTTTCATTGATTATCTTTTAGATTACGCAGTGATGTTTGACTTGTAAATGTGATGGGTACGGGAGATTTATTTGGATCAGAATCGATCGTGAGGTTGATTTTTATGAGTCTTACGGATTTGATATCGATGGGATATGTCATACTTGTCGATGTCCCAGCATATACACTTGAATAGTATTCAAATATTGGAAAATTTGAATCATTCCTGACGCCTGTCACCAAGATTTTTTTTGATTCATTGTTTATATTATATGTCGCAGGTGTGCCCGACGGATCAGTTTTGCCTCGATACAGTGTTGTGGTTGAGAGATAATATCGTATTTGCTCGATTATGCCATTTCCGTCCGAATCGGAATAAAAAGTTATTGTACTCGTAGCTACATTTAGTATTGGATATGATCCATTTGCTGAAGATTTCATAGTCCTCATCTCTTTGATCATGGTTTTCAAAATAGCTTCTGATTCATATATGTTTGAAAGACTGATTTGAGAACTATTACTGTGATTTATAACATTAAATTGAAAAAGTGAAACAGTTATTATCACTAATATAAATATTGTTATGGATATTATTACTTCTACAAGTGTAAATCCTTTTTTATTCATCTTATTATTCCGGGATCATATTTACTTGTAATTGTTTCCAATTTGAATCCATATCAATGGTTTGTTCAAAGTTTTGATAACCAGTTTTATTTGCACGAATAGTATACTGCAGATTTTGTAGTCCTTGAAACGATACTTGTCCTGGAGGAGTACATGCTGTTGTATATGTAAAAGCAATATCAGAAATCATCGGCGTTACTGTTGCTGTCTCAGTACTTATATACAATTTGTATCGAGCATATCTATCACTGTTGTGAATATTTGATATGCTCGTATCTGATACTTTGTAGTATGAATTACTAGTTCCGTCTGGTCCCATAAATGTCCAAGTGGTAGTCGGCGTATTCTCTTTATTGGAGGCAAATTGTAGTCGTATCGCGTCGTTTCCTGCACCTTCAGGAATATCTTTAGGTGACCAAGTCAGAGTTCCAAAATTTACATTTGTGCCAAGATCAAATGTTGAAGATTCAAGTACGCCGTTGTCTGCATAATGTCCGAAAATATCGAGGAGTTTGATATTTCCAACAGACGAATTTGCATCAATATTTCCATTATCGTTGAAATATTTTGCGCTATCTACAAAATCAGCTTGATCTTTTCCTTGTGACCAATCTGTTTGGGCTATATATCCTTTTCCCGTGATCAGAGATTTATTTATCGACCCACCTTCTATATTCACTGTCACATCTGAAAGAGGCAGTCCGGTCGATGAATCTTTGATATTTACGAGTAAAGTCCTAGGATTTTTACTTTTAAGTATGAGGCTTATATCTTGAGTAGAATTTGGATTTACGGTTATAGGAATTATGGGGTTTATGCCTACAAGATCAAGAGTACTGTCAAGATTTTCTATGGTATATGTATCCCATTCAATATCATTTAGACTGAGCGCGCCGTTTGAATTTGTTTGTTTGTTTGAATAATATTTGAGAACATCTTGTCCGACAGTTTTTGATCCAGATATATTAAAATTATAGTTTGGAAATATTTGGCATTCCGAATTTTGGCTCAAAAAGTTCATCGTGCTCAATCTGTCTATAGAAAAGCTAACTTGTGTTACTTGCCCTACTACTACGGAAGCATCAGTTTTGAGTGGATATGGATTTGCTGAACCGCCGAGAGGATACGTTCTATCCGAAGAATATCCAGTTTTTGATACTGATATTCTATATGCATTTTGATCTGGTGGTATATCGACGATTTGAAGCATGCCATTTTGATCTGTTATATCATCGACGATTATATTTGAAGATGTGGCAACATTTACGATATGTACATTTACATTTTGAATAGGCTGTCCATTTGCATCAAATACTTTTATAAATAACGCCCCATTATTTGATGCGGTTTCGAGATTTTTGGGAGCTATCCTACCCGTGAGAGTGATCGGAGCGAATTCAGCACTACACAATGGACATGAAACCGTGATTTGCAATAGTTTATTGTCAGCAGGAGAAAGATCGTTTGGTATTCCTCCTATAGTTCCATCGAAAGGTAAGTCTATATTTCTAACTATCGAATCTACAGTAAAATTAACCCCCCCTCTCGATAATGTCTGTGTTCTCGGTATGAGACCAACCGGAATTCCCTGCACTATACCTATATCTTTGTAAGGCATATTCTTTGCGATTTCAAACTGTTCATTTGCAAGGTTGATAGCTAATAATTTGTATTTATTTACATTTATTAATTTAAACAATCCTATATATGCATTGTATGCTGCGATAGATACGATCAGAAAAACAGCTACACCTACAAGGGTCTCAACCAAAGTGAAGCCATGATTTTTGTTTTTATTATATTGCATTTACCAGTGAATACATTGGTGAAATCATTGATACAGCAAAGAATCCAACGGCGCCTCCGACTAAGATCATGAGAACTGGTTCAATGATAGTCGACATGTTTTTTGTTTTCTCATCAACATCTGCTTCATAAAATTTTGCCACCTCCTCGAGTGTTCCACTTAGTTGGCCGGTTTCTTCACCGACATTTACCATCTCTGCAAAAAATATCGGATATAGGTCTGTAGCATCAGCAAATATTCTAGAAATAGGGTCTCCTTTTTTGACTGATTCTGTGACCTTGTCTATGACTTTTCTAAAATGAACATTCTGAACTACTTCATTCGTGATTGACATTGATTCTATGACATCTACTCCGGCTTTTAATAAAGATGATAGAGTTCTCGCGGTTCTCGCTGAATTTACTTCTTGCACCAACAGTCCAATGATGGGTAATTTCAAGATCAATCTATCGATTATTGATCTACCGGAGTTTGTCTTTGCCCAAGAATAAAATATAAAGCCTATGATTATGAGTCCAAGAAGAACAAATAT
>CAZRJE010000004.1:5405-7875 GCA_964600335.1 uncultured Candidatus Saccharibacteria bacterium | reverse complement strand
GATAGAGTACCGCTTTGTTCTCCGGCATGAACCATAGAAATAAATATTTGAGGAAATACTTTCGGATGTTTTTTTAGTGCGTCGGATAGTGTACTTCCAGAATTTATATCTTCCATTATTTGACTTAGAACCTTTTTTAATTTTGGATTTTTTGACTGCTTCTCCAGTACGATCAATGTTCTTGATAATGGTAGACCCGCATCTAGCATTAGACCCATATTTTTTGCTAGGTTTATCTTTTCTATAGTTTTGATCTTTCCAAAGAACGAATTGAAAGCAAAGCTGGGTCTCTTGTCTCCCTCTATTTCTTTGAATGAAATGATCTCTTCCCCAGCCTGTCTTAGTAATCTATAAAATTCAAATCGATCTTTGGCCTCCTTGTCGCCTGTAAATATTTCACCGTTTGGTTTTTTTGATTTATATATAAAATGCATTTAATTTTCTGTGGATACAACTCTCAAGACTTCTTCGAGAGTTGTGAGTCCTTGGACACACTTAAATATTCCATCCTCGAGCATTGTGAGCATCCCCTCTTTCTTTGCTTCTTCTTCTATATCATCTGTACTCGCATCTTTCATGATGAGATCTTTTATACCCGAAGTCATAATCAATATTTCATGAATTCCCACGCGACCTTTATACCCATCATCTTCTTGAGTTTGAATAGCTTTGAAAAAAGGTATTTCGTTCCAGTTGTCCGTCGCTACTATCTTTTCTGCCTTTAGAGCACTCAAAATTCTATCTAGATTTACGATTTTACCGAGTTGAGATATCTCATCATTATTCATAAAGAATTTTTCTTTATTCTCGGTTAATCGTCGAACTAGCCTCTGTCCGATGACAATATCAAGGGTTGATACAAGCAAAAAAGATTCTATCTTCATGTCTATTAGTCTCGGAATTGCTCCTGCCGCGGAATTTGTATGAAGAGTAGACAATACCAAGTGTCCTGTGAGTGAAGCATTTACCGCAAGAGATGCTGTTTCATTGTCTCTGATTTCACCGACCATGATGATGTCTGGATCTTGTCGAACTAGGGTGCGTATACCTTGAGCAAAGGTAAAGCCTATCTCTGGTTTGACCTGAGTCTGATTTATTCTGGCCATCTGATATTCGATAGGATCTTCAATCGTAGAAATATTTACATCGGGAGTATTTAGAATATCGAGCATTGTGTAAAGAGTCGTGGTTTTTCCTGATCCTGTAGGACCTGTAGTCAATATCATCCCTGTCGACTTATTTAAAGCTTTGTGAATCCTCTCTAGTCCTTCACCGTGAAATGTCAAATATTCTAGGGTGTAACCAGATATATTTTCTCTCAAGAGTCTCATGACAATTTTTTCACCATAATATGTAGGAAGTATTGAGACACGGAAACTCACTTTTTCATTGTTCATATCGACTTTGAATCTTCCGTCTTGAGGCAGTCTTTTTTCATCGAGTTTGAGATTTGCCAAGACTTTTATTCTTGCTGATATAGACGAACCAGCTTGTTTTGGCAAGACCATAGCATCGTGCAAGAGTCCGTCTATTCGATATCGGATCAATACCTGATTGTCCATCGGTTCTATGTGTATATCAGAAGCATTTTGTATGACAGCGTGTTTGATGAGAGTGTCCACGATTCTTATGACAGGTAGATCGGTAGCGATTTTCTTTAGATCTTCTTCGGTGCTACCTTCCCCACTTTCTTCAGCGATCATTTTTAGTCCAGATGTTTCTTTTTGGATTATATCGCCAAATTCTGCCTTTAGACTCTTTTGATATTGAACCAAAGCCTTTTTTATTGACTCAGAATCAGTAAGTCGAGGAAGAATTTTTAGGTTTACTCTCTTTTTGATGAAATCAATCGCTGAAAGATCATTTACGTCGAGCATTGCAACTTCGAGGGCACCGTCACCTTTTTTGTATGCCACAACATTGTGTTTTCTAGCGATTGGTTCAGGTATCAAAGATAAAATATCAAAATCTATTTTTTTATTTTTTAGATCGACAAATGGAATGCCGAGAATATAAGCATGAATTCGTCTGAGGTTATCTGGAGTTATTTTGCCACTTGTTATGAGAATGTCGCTCAGCTTTTTATTATTTTCACTAGCCTCTTTGTTTGCATTATCCAAATCGGTCTTATTTACAAGGCCTGAATCTAAAATAAATTTATATAATTGAGAATCTTCTATGAACATTGCAAAAATTATACCATATGATACTATATGACTTATCCAGATTTAGTCGCCCGAAAGGCGATTATTTTCTTAAATAATTAAATAAATAACATGTTTGATCTAAAAACAATAAATTCAGTAGTCGATCAGCTCTATGAGGAAAGAGGTATACCAAAAGACAAATCTCTAGAGGCAATTTCTTCTGCTTTGGCAAGTGCTTACAAAAAAGAATATGGTAAAAAAGGACAGATAATTCGATGTAATTTCGATGTAAATTCTGGTTCAATAGAATTTTCTCAGGTTAA
>CAZRJE010000004.1:0-5305 GCA_964600335.1 uncultured Candidatus Saccharibacteria bacterium | reverse complement strand
GTATCTGTTACGGGTGAATATGGTGAAAAGAAAGGTGAGATAGTTGCGGGTGCAGTCGAGCGTGTAGAGAGAGGTGTTGTATATGTAAATATGGGAAGAGCGCTCGGAATTATTACTTATGAAGAGCAAATTCCTGGAGAAAGATTTAAGACCGGAGATAGAATCAGAGCATATCTTTATGATGTGGAAGACGGTGCTCGAGGGGTTGTTTTGAAACTCTCTCGCTCACATCCAAAGTTTTTGATGAAGTTATTTGAAGTTGAGGCACCTGAAATATCTCAAGGCATTGTAGAAATAAAGGCCATAGCTCGTGAAGCCGGCTCTAGATCAAAGATTGCCGTCATATCTCATGATGCACATATAGATCCTATTGGTTCTCTGGTAGGCCAAAGAGGTGTGAGAGTAAATACAGTTACAAGTGAATTGTCCGGTGAAAAAATTGATATTGTAGAATGGAATGAAGACCCAGCATTATTCATTGAAGAAGCATTGTCACCTGCTGAAGTTGTAAGCATCGAAGTCATTGATGAAGAGCACAGAGCGATTGTCACTGTTACAGAAGATGAACAATCATTGGCTATCGGTAAAGGTGGACAAAATGTTCGATTGGCCGCAAAACTCACAGGCTGGAAGATTGACATCAAATCAACCAAAGGCGAACTCGTAGGTGATTCTGAGTCAGTAGATATTGGCGAAGAAGTAGTAGAATAGTGGTCTCTATTTTGGTATTGATTTTTAATTTTTCACGAAGGTTTGAGTTGGGATATGGGATATTGGATGTACGAAGACAGAGTTGTATTTCTTTCTTCAGAAAGAGAGGGTTTTAGTTTTGTTATTCATAGTAAAGAATTTGCCCAGATGATGAAGTTGCAATTTGAACAGATGTGGAAAGTGTCGAAATCTAAACATTAGTACAAAAAACCACATCGCAGCGCGACGTGGTGTGTAAAGGCCAAACTACAAAGAATTGACTGCAATGTCCGCTGGTGGGCTCACATACAGTTCTATTGTGTTCGCAAGGCCTTGGCTAGATCCGCGGCTTTTTGAAGGGGATCATTTCCCAAGATATGGAAACGAGTGAAGGCTGGCAATGCGTTTCCAATTTCTTCGATCGAACGACTTACGTTTAATCCATCTTGAATATCAACCATCAATCGTACGAGTTTGCTGGATGCCCCCACCTTTTCATCAAATATTTTTTCTGGATTTTGATGATCACAAAAGAAAACTAGACGAAAGAAATTATCGTTGAAGTCATTGATGTAATTTCGCAAAGCATATTTCAAATTACCGGATACTGTTGCGAATTTCATCATGACTCCAATCCAACAAACAGCAAGAAAAATCATCATGCAACCGACCACAAGCCGGCGCTCGCTAAAGAAACAAACGAAAATGGCGCTTAATGTGGCGAGACACAGAATGGCGTTAAGTGGCTTCAAAATCGCAATCCATTTCGTATTACGGATTGCTTCAACGGCCATTTTTTCAATTTGAGAGTAGATTGTCACACCTTCATCGCCAAGGTTGATTTGCTTCTCTACGATTTTGATCCTCCTCAAAACGTCTTGCAATTCTTCAGTTTTCATAATCTGCCTGGTTATTGTCTTTACTTGTGATGCGTACCAACGCACCCAGTAAAGAAGCTGTTTCTTCTATGACTCTACATCAAAATAACGGATAGTCAATAGCAAAAATGATGAAATATTGTTATTATCGCCACATATCAGTGAAATTATTAGTTAATTATTAATATGAATTCATACATAATATTCGCTATTGTAAGTTCAATTCTTGCAATAGTATATGGTGCGATATTGGCTCGAAACATTATAAAAAAGCCAACTGGAAATGAGAGAATGACCGAAATTTCTTCTGCGATACAAGCGGGAGCAAAAGCTTATCTAAATAGACAGTACAAGACTATTTCAATCATAGGTCTTGTTTTGTTTGTGATACTTTGGTTAGTTCTTGGCTTCGTATCAGCTATAGGATTTGTCGTTGGTGCAGTATTGTCAGCTTTGGCTGGTTATATAGGCATGAATGTTTCTGTGAGAACAAATGTCCGAACTACAGAAGCCGCAAAAAACGGTCTAGCTTCAGCTTTGTCACTCGCCTTCAAGGGAGGATCAGTGACCGGACTATTGGTTGTTGGTCTTGCTTTGCTTGGAGTTTCTGTATTTTATGCGATTACAAGAGACGTTGATTCTTTGATTGGCCTTGGTTTTGGAGCGAGCTTAATATCAGTATTTGCTCGTTTGGGCGGTGGAATATTTACAAAAGCTGCAGATGTCGGTACTGATTTGGTCGGAAAGGTAGAAGCAAATATTCCAGAAGATGATCCAAGAAATCCAGGAGTTATAGCAGACAACGTTGGAGACAATGTCGGAGATTGTGCCGGTATGGCAGCTGATTTGTTTGAAACTTACGCTGTTACAACTATCGCTACGATGATATTGGGTTATACAGTATTTAGTGGTGCCTTGAATGCTATAGTATACCCACTCGCTTTGGGTGGTGTTGCTATAATAGCTTCAATTATCGGTACTTGGTTCGTAAAAATGGGCAAATCACAAAATATCATGGGTGCCTTGTACAAGGGTTTGATTGCTTCAGGAATAATATCTGCAATAGTGTTCTTCCCTCTTACAAATGTTCTTATGAGAGAAAATGGCTCTTTTTCTACTTATAGTTTATTTGCTTGCGCAATAGTAGGACTCATAGTTACAGCACTCATTGTTATAATCACAGAATATTATACGTCTACAAAATATAAACCTGTAAAGAGTATCGCTCTTGCTTCTGTATCAGGTCATGGCACGAATATTATTCAGGGACTTGCTATGTCTATGAAAGCAACGGCATGGCCACTATTGGTCATAGTTGCAGGAATATTGGCATCGTATCATTTTGCTGGACTCTATGGAGTAGCAATATCAGCGATGAGCATGCTTTCAATGGCAGGAATCATAGTTGCTATCGATGCATATGGACCGATTACAGACAATGCGGGAGGTATAGCAGAAATGGCCGATTTGCCACATTCTGTTCGTGATGTCACAGATCCTCTCGATGCTGTTGGAAATACAACAAAAGCAGTTACAAAAGGTTATGCTATAGGTTCAGCAGGTCTTGCAGCTTTGGTTCTCTTTGCTTCGTATACTGAGGCTACAAATGGACTTACATTTAGTCTAAATGATCCAAAAGTATTAGTAGGATTGTTTATTGGAGGCTTATTGCCATATTATTTCGCTGCCCTTTCGATGGAAGCTGTAGGAAAAGCGGCTGGTAAGGTAGTCGATGAAGTTCGAAGACAATTCCGTGAAATAAAAGGCATCATGGAAGGTCATGCAAAGCCAGATTATGCTCGTTGTGTAGATATCGTGACTTCAGCAGCCCTTAAACAAATGATCGTACCTGCCTTGATACCAGTTTTGGCGCCAATATTGGTCGGATTTATTCTTGGTCCAGTTGCCCTCGGTGGCTTGTTGGTCGGAAGCATCATCACAGGTTTATTCGTTGCAATATCAATGACTTCAGGAGGAGGTGCTTGGGACAATGCAAAGAAGCATATTGAGCAAGGAAATCACGGAGGAAAAGGTTCAGATGCACACAAGGCAGCTGTTACAGGAGACACAGTAGGTGATCCTTACAAGGATACTGCTGGTCCTGCAATAAATCCAATGATAAAGATCTTGAATATTGTGGCTCTACTCATTGTTGCATTTATTCTCTAAAAATTCTCAAATATTAGAAAAAAGCTCGATTAATCGAGCTTTTTTCGTGACAGATTTATCTTAATATTTTGTCATAATATATTTAATACACATTGTGATATAATTCATCTGTTCGATATTATTAACCAAATATTTAATCATGAATAAAATAATTATTAGTATTTTCTCATTTTGTGCTCTAGCACTTGTTTCAAATGTCGCTAATGCACAAACCGCTACGTCAAGTGAGATCAATCCGCCTCAAAGACCGATGGCTGAAAGGTTGGATGGTCAAAATAGACCAAAGCCTTTGCCTCCTATAAAGAATCAAAATCTCAAGCCGGGTGAAAAGCTCCCTGTTTCAAAAGAGAGACTTGAAATAATGAAAGAAAAAAGAGATGAGATAAAAGATCTTCGAGATGAAGCAAAATCAAAAATCGAAGATGCTGGTACAAAAAAGGATCGTCAAGAAATAAGAAAAGAGTTGAGAGCTGATATATTTAAGACAAGACAGCAAGCCATCGTAAAACAACTTCAAGTGTCACTTTCAAATCTAGATCAGATATCGACAAGGATTTCTTCTCGTATAGACAAAGCATCACAGAGTGGTCGTGATGTTGCAAGCGTAAAAGCTATGTTGGTCCAAGCACAAGCAAAGATTACAAGTGCGAAAGACGCTGTAAATGCTGTTGCTGCATATACACCACCTACAGATCAAAATACTTCAGTTGATACAATGAAACCACAAGAGTTGGTCAAGAAGGCTCAAGAAAGTATAAAAGTGGCCAGAGAGTCATTGAATAAAGTTGTGGTTGCCCTTGCGAAAGCTATGGGAATCAAACTTGGACCTCCTAATCAAGTTCCAGGACAAAATGGTGTAGCCACTACGACTCCAGGAAATATCTAATTTATCATTAAATAAAGAATAATCATGAATCCACAAACGCAAAATAAAAAAGGACCAATGATTGCGACTCTAGTCGTTGTATTGGTCTTGGTGATTGCGGCTCTCTATCTCTTTGCTTCCGTCTCATCAAAAGAGACACCTCAAAGTGAACCACAAACCGAAAATGCCCCGGTTGTTAGGGAAAATGTTCAAGAGAATACCGCTACAGTTACAGAATCGATAAAGCCTATTACAAGCACTTCTGATGAGTTAAATGATATCAACGCAGATCTCAACAGTGCTTTGGATGGTGTAGATAAACAAAATCTATAATATTCATTTTGAAATGTATAGTCAAAACGGCCAGACATGGCCGTTTTGAGTTTGTATGATGTAAATCACTCTATTTAATCATGGATTACTCAATAGTTCATTGAGCTTGGCCCTTGTCTTTGGACCAACTATGCCGTATCCAGTTTCATTTTCATTTGAGACAATCTTGTTTTGAATTTGGAATTTCTTTATTGCTTTTTCCGTGAGATCACCAAATATACCCGTCACTTTCTTTTCCGGATATATGCCTTCTATATTTGATAGCATACTTTGAAGCTTTCTGACATCTTGTGATATTGTCCCCTTCGAAAGGATTCCCTGCGCGGAGCCCCGAATCCGAACACTTTCATTTAACTAATAATTTCTTCAA
>CAZRJE010000003.1:23688-28955 GCA_964600335.1 uncultured Candidatus Saccharibacteria bacterium | reverse complement strand
ATAAAACTGATTTAGAAAAAGTCGGACAATTTGATCTCGAACATGATGGGCATGCTCCAGAATTGCACGAAAACGACACGGTCGTAGTCGATACTGGTCATGAAATCGCAAAATCAGACGGAATAACATTTGAGAAAAATTATTCGCATGAGATGGAAGACGGTCATTTACCAAACGTATCAAAAATAAATAGAAATGTTGAAGCAGTACCAAATCAGTTGATAGCAGGAAATGTTTCAAGTCCTGTACCAAATGATGTAAAGACAGAAGTTGTTGAAAAGCCACAAAATTCACCGCAAATAATAACAGAAGGAATGGAAAAGATGGAAAGAAATAAGATTCAGAATCCAGAAAATACAGTTAGCATACCTCCAAAATATGAAAAAAAGAGTTATTCGAGTGATCCATATCGCGAATCTATCGAATAATCGTGTATAATGTTACTCATGAGAGTACAAGTTCCTCAATTTATTGAAATCGAAGATAAAATTTTTGGAGAGTTGACTCTCAAGCAGTTTATCTTTATTGCGGGAGGGGCGGGACTATCGTTTGTAGTTTATGTATTTCTCGATAGTCTGGTTTTGTCTGCAATACCTATAATATTGATAATGGGCTGTTCGCTAGCTTTGTCATTTTATAGAATAAATAATAGACCGCTTATATTTGTGGTTGAAGCAGCATTCAAATATTATTTTGGAAACAAATTGTATATTTGGAAAAAAGAAGCAAAGGTAGAACCAGTCATAGAAAAAGAAAAAGATGAAGCAAAGAAATACGCAGGAATAATGGTTCCAAAGATTTCAGATAGTAAACTCAAGGATCTGACTTGGAGTCTAGATATAAAAGAGAGTATATATTCAAATAAAGGGCAAAAATAATGGCAACAACAGTATCAAAAACAACCCAATCATTTGTACCAATTCATGAAATAAGGGACGGTATAATCATATTGAAGGATGGTGGCATGAGAGCTGTTGTTTTGGCTTCATCTATGAATTTTGCTTTGAAATCAGCAGACGAACAAAATTCGATTTTGATGCAATTTCAAAATTTCTTAAATTCATTGGATTTTTCTATACAGATCTTTGCTCAATCAAAAAAACTTGATATTAGACCCTATGTAGCACTACTTGAAGATAGATACAAAGAGCAAATAGGGGATTTGATGAAGGTTCAGGTCAGAGAATATATAGAATTCATAAAGACTTTTGTTGAAAGTACAAATATAATGTCAAAGAGTTTCTTTATTATCATTCCATTTGATGCGCCAATATTGAATACAAGCAAAAATCCTTTAAATAAACTTGCTCCAAATCTTTCATCGCAAAAAAATACTGGGGTCGTGTCTGATGAACAGTTTGATGAATACAGAAGTCAATTGGAGCAGAGAGTCGCGGTAGTCGAACAAGGCTTAGTCCGTTGTGGAATAAGAGTAGCCGAACTAGGAACAGAAGAAGTGGTAGAATTGTTTTATAAATTATTTAATCCAGGCGAGACGGAGAAACCGATTCAAGTAACATAAAAATATGTCGTTTTTATCAAAAATATTTGGAAAGAAAGAAGAAAAACCGATAGTATCGATATTGCCACAAGAGATCTATGAGGCAGGTGTTTTGGAATTAAAAGACATCATAGCTCCGTCAGCACTAAAGATAACTCCAAAAGAGATAAATCTCGGAGAAAAAGTCGGAAGAACTTTGTTTGTTATTTCATATCCTAGATTTTTGGATGGAAGCTGGTTCGCACCAATAATAAATCTTGATAAAGTATTTAATGTTTCTATTGTCATTCATCCTATAGATACAGCCAAAATATTAAATCATTTTAGAAAGAAAGTCGCTGAAGTTCAAAGTCAGATCAATGAAAGAGAGAGAAAGGGTTTGGTCCGAGATCCAGCTCTCGATACATCGTATCAAGATCTAGAAGTCTTGAGAGATCAATTGATGCAAGCCCAGGAGCATATATTTGATGTGGGTGTATATATCACTATATATGCAGACAATGAAGCCGAACTCGACAAACTAGAATCGGAAGTAAAATCTATTCTCGAATCTAGACTCATATATGTAAAACCAGCATTATTTCAGCAGGAACAAGGGTTCAGGAGTGTTTTACCAATATCAGACGATGAGCTTAAAGTATATTCAAAGTTAAATTCTACTCCATTATCTAGTATATTTCCTTTCGTTTCATTTGATCTTACATCAGACAAGGGCATATTGTACGGAATAAATCGACACAATTCATCATTGGTGCTTTTTGATAGATTTTCTCTTGAAAATTACAATTCTGTGACTTTTGCGGTCGCGGGATCTGGTAAATCATATTGTACTAAACTCGAAATATTAAGAACACTTATGTTTGATACTGAAGTAATAGTCATTGACCCAGAAAGGGAATACGAATATATGGCCGAAGCAACAGGTGGAAAATATTTCAACATCTCTCTAAATTCTGAGCATCATATAAACCCATTCGATCTGCCAATACCAAGACCAGACGAATCAGCTGCGGATGTACTAAGATCAAATATAGTAAATCTCGTTGGCCTATTTCGAATTATGCTTGGAGGTTTGAGTCAAGAAGAAGATGCGATCATCGATAGGGCTATATCTGAGACATATGCTCTCAAAGATATTAGCCCAGAATCTGATTTTAGAAATGTTGAACCACCACTTTTGTCAGATTTTGAAATGGTACTAAAAGGCATGGAAGGAACTGATTCTTTGGTTCAGAGATTGTCAAAATACACTCGAGGTACATGGGCAGGATTCATAAATCAAGCATCGAATGTCGATATAAATAAAAAATTTATTGTATTTTCTTTGCGTGATATGGAAGATGAACTCAAGCCGGTTGCAATGTATCTAGTCACACACTATATCTGGAATGCTATTCGTAAAGAATTAAAAAAGAGATTATTGGTTATCGATGAAGCGTGGTGGATGATGAAATCAGAAGACACAGCATCATTTTTGTTTAGCTTAGCAAAGAGAGGGCGTAAATATTTCTTGGGACTTGCCACTATTACCCAAGATGTTGATGACTTTTTGAAGTCTCCATACGGACTTCCTATAGTTACAAACTCTTCAATACAAGTACTCTTGAAACAATCTCCCGCAGTCATAGATAGTATTCAAAAGACTTTCAATCTTACTGATGAAGAAAAATATCTATTGTTAGAGTCTGATGTTGGAGAGGGAATATTCTTTGTTGGTCTAAAGCATGTAGCACTCAAAATCGTTGGTTCATATACAGAAGATCAGATAATCACGACCAATCCGGAACAAATAATGTCTATAAAAGAAGCAAAGAAACAATTGGCTATGAATGGTTAGGTTCGCGTCTACCATCTACGATCGCGGGATTTCTATTTTGCAAATTATTGTTTAGAGCTTCTTGATCCTTTTGTATTTTTTCTTCTTTTCTCACATCTCTATGAATATACCAGATATCTACAATCCAAAATGAAGCTATACCACCGGTTATGATTCCTAGACTTGTAACTCCGAGAATTGATACAAGTCTACTTATTCTCTTTGTCAGAGAGACTCCACGGATTTTGAAATATAAAATCAATAATGCGCCAATGATTGGGTCAAGTACCATATTTACCGTGATTCCAACACCTGTAAAATCTATGATGAATTGGATCAGATCTATGATTATCGATATGATATATAGCAATATCCATTCACCTTTACTTATTTTTGACATATCATAAGTATAGCAACACACACCAAAGTGAACTAGCGCATATTCACTGTGTTATAATATTGCCATGAATAAACTCCTGTTTAGTTTAGTAACAGTGATATGTTTGAGTACTTTCGGTATTATTCATGCACAATCATTGTCTGTAAAATCAATTCAGATAACGCCATCGATCACAAGTCCTTCTCCAAACCAAGAAATGACTATGAAGGTCCAGAGTTATATTGACAATGTAAATTCATCAACCGTCATATGGTCTATAGATGGAAAAGAATTGAGTCGTGGTACAGGACTTACTGAGATAAAATTAAAAGCACCACCACTCGGTAAAAAATACAAAGTCACAGTAACTATCATAAATACTAATGGTTCTAAATCCAGCGAGTCATATATATTGAGTTCAGGAAGTATAGACATGATTATTGAAACTTCCGGCTACAAGCCTCCGATGTATATGGGTAAAATTGAACCCAAATTTCAAAATACAATAAAAATCATTGCTATTCCTCATATTGCAGATACAAAAGGGAATGAGTATGATCCAAAAACTCTCATATACAAATGGTATAAAAACGATACATTGATATCAGATTATTCTGGATATGGAAAACAATTTGTGGAAGTACAAGGCTCCGTCGTTCCTCGACCTTATACAGTATCAGTAAATGTAACTACAAAAGATGGCTTGCAAAGCGTCGATTCTATAGTTTTCATAGAAGAAAAACAGTCTAATCTATCGGTATATCAAGATGATCCTCTCTATGGTCCTTTGTACAATGTTTCGGTCAAAGAAAGTATTGGTCTCGGAAAAGAACAAGAATTGAAAGTCAGGGCTATACCGTATGGTTTTGATAAACCAAGTGAGGGTATGGGTGATTTGAGTTTCGATTGGTCAGTAAATGGTATTCAAAAGGATGAACTCGGTCAGAATGATACAATAATACTCCGAGCGCCTCAGGGTGCTACGGGTGATTCGATGATCTCTCTGCAAGTAAGGAATACAAAATATATTCTTCAGGATGCAAGAAATGCTTTTTATGCAATATATGGTGGAGTCCAGAATATTATAAATAATAAAGAGACTGTAGGCGGTCCAGCTTTTTAAATATGAAATACATAAAATACAGCATATTTGTGATAATCTTCCTTCAGATTTTCGTAGCTATTCCTAATATAAATACTGCGAGAGCTGAAACGGCGACTTCAAAATCTTATACATTGCTCGAACCTATACCTTGTATAGAAAGTAAAAACGTTACTTGTAAAAATGGCTCAGGAAGTCTGATGACTGAGGTTCCTGATTTTGATAATTATACCCAATACATCTTCAATCTTGTTTACGGTCTTTCTGCTGTTGCGGCTATATTTATGATTGTTCTATCAGGATTCAAATATGTCACAGTTGAATCCTTCACTGGCAAGTCTGATGCAAAGAAAAATTTACAAAATGCAATTCTCGGACTCCTTTTACTTTTTGGTTCTTATCTAATATTGAGAACGATAAATCCTAGATTAGTTGAGATTCCTATTGGACTAGTCCCAAAACTTCAAAT
>CAZRJE010000003.1:16135-23588 GCA_964600335.1 uncultured Candidatus Saccharibacteria bacterium | reverse complement strand
AATAAGACAACGATTCCTGTAGAAGAAAATACAAATACTTCTAATACAGGTTTTAAACCGATAAATAGAAATACTATTCCTGTTGAAAATCGTATAGCAACGACATCCGTAAACACAAGCACTTCGACCCAAAAAGTGAATCAGAATTTTCAAAATAATAATAATATAGTCTCAAAATTGCCAACATTGAGACGTTTGAGTGATACGCCCGTGGGTGGTGCTACCGTAGAAACTATCTCGACTACTACATTTGTGAGATGGATAGATCGGGGACGAGGCAATATATACGAAGCATCAAATATAAATTCAAATATAACTATATTATCAAATACCATATTACCAAAAGTCTATGAGAGTATTTGGAATAAGAATATGAATACTTTTGTAGCACTTTCACTTTCGGAGTCTACAAATAGAGTTACTACTTTATATTCGACTTTACAGCCTAGATTTGCTTCTACGGTTCAGAAGAAAAATACAAATTCTACTTCGACTATTCAAAATGCACCTGATACTACAGTCACCCCATACGAATTGAAAGGTACAAAATTACCAGACAATGTAATATCGGTATCTGAATCACCCAAAAAAGACAAAGCCATCATTGTGATAAAAGAAGGCAAGAATGGAGTCGGATATATTGCGACTTTTGATGGAAAAAAGATGACAAAATTGTTTAGTACTCCTCTCACAGAGATTAGCGTAGAATGGCCTGAGGAAAATACAATAGCAATTCATACATCGGCAGGCTCAAATATTGGTGGATTTTTGTATTTTATAAATGCAAAGACAGGATTCATGCGAAAGATTCTCGGCCCCTTACCAGGACTATCGACCAAAGTCAGTCACGATGCGAAAAATGTCATTGTATCGGTGACGGGAGATGAAAAAAACTTACGTTCAGCAATATACAATGTTACGACTGGTAAAACTGTAGATATACTAGTAAATACTCTCGCAGAGAAATGTGTTTGGAGTAGGGCATTTGTAGAAGATGCTTATTGTTCCGTTCCAAGTCAGATCGATCAGGGTTCATATCCAGATGATTGGTACAAAGGCAATGTGAGATTTAGTGACAAAATATGGCAAATAAACAGTAAGACAGGTACCATAAACATGATTTCAAATCTCTTGAATCAGGCAGATAGAATAATCGACGGAATAAACCTAAAGTTAGATGATAAAGATAAATATCTAATATTCATGAATAAAAATGATTTGACATTGTGGTCGCTTGAGCTTGCTTCAAAATAGTTTATAAATATTTTATTTGTCTCTGGTATATTCGGTGAATGAAAAAGACGCTCATCCTGGTCCTATTTTCAATAATCTCCATATTCTGTCTGTATTTTTTGTTTTATGAGAAAAGGGATAATAATATCCTTGAAATATACATCTTCAATCTAAAAAGTGGGAATAGTGTATTTGTGCGAACTCCAAAAGATCATAGATTGATATTTGGAACTGGATCAAGTCAAGAGATTTTGCGCTATGTTACTTCAATTTTGCCTTTTTATAATATGTCTATAGATACTGCAATAGTTCAAGATTTGAATGATAAAAACAACATTCTATTTTCTGAGCTTTTTGAGAGATTTAAGATCAAAAATCTTGTTTTGCCTCAAATTTACTCGAAACAATTTGATATATCATCCTCTAGTATTATATTTAATATTTTGGACAAATATTTCAAAAATAAAGATACTTTTATTAAGTATGTAAAATCTAATGATGAGATTTATAAAGAAGAAGATATGGTTATTTCAGCATTGTTTCCAACTGTCTTGGATGATTTTAAATATTCAAAATCCAGCCCACCGAATATTTCATGGAAAATAGAATACGGAAATACAGCTATGTTTTTCTTGGGAAAATCTACAAAAAAGATTCAAAAATATATAGCATCAAATATAGCAACATCGACTCGAGATAATAATACACTGATTACATATACAAACGATAAGATCACAAGTATTTCGAGAGAATTCATTGAAAAAATGAATATAAATTCGATGGTCTATTCAGGAAAGATTGATCAAAGCGAAAAAAATTTTATTTTCGATACATACAATATAAGAGAATACAAATATATAAAGATAAATACTGACGGTTATAAGATAAATGTAGAAGGTATTAGATGATACCTGCTTCTTTTAGAGCTTTGTAGGCACCAATCTTTTTTATGGTTCTTATGCCTCGAGCTGATACAACCAAAGGAATAGATTTCTTTAATTCTGGAACAAATACAGATTTCTTTTGGAGATTTGGATATCTTCTGATTTTTCCGCAAGGGTTAAACTGAGTAGCACGAGTCCTATTTGACAATCTGCCCCCATTCATCGAACCCCTCTTTGTTATTTGACATATTCTAGCCATGTTTTTGTGTTTGAGTATGCTAGCATCTTCAAAGTATATCTGTCAATCTGAATATAGAATAAATAGAAAATACAACAATATTTTGTTATAGTTAATAACAATATTATGCTTACAATATTATCAATAATAATACTGATATTTTCAGTCATAATTCATGAGATTGCACATGGCTATGTTGCATTGTGGTTTGGCGATGAAACTGCTCTGAGAGAGGGTAGATTGACTTTAAATCCAATCAAACATATCGATCCTGTCGGTTCTATAATCTTTCCTTTGATTACGTCACTCATGGGTTTTACTTTTGGTTGGGCTAAACCAGTTCCATACAATCCGTATAATCTGAAGAATCGCAGAATAGGGGAGCTCTCTATTGCTCTTGCTGGACCAATGTCAAATATATTATTAGCCATAATATTTGGTCTTATTATTCGCTTTACACTTGTAGACGGAGAAATCGTGTCAAATTTTGTTGGCATATTGTCCTATATTGTTTTGATAAATCTTGTTCTTGCAATATTTAATCTGATCCCTGTTCCACCTCTCGACGGTTCAAAAATATTATATTTTTTCTTAAAAAATCAATATAGTAGAACGAGAGTATTGTTAGAAATGTATTCACCACTCTTCATATTTGTAGCTCTATTTGTTGTTTGGAAGATCGTATCTCCAATTGTGCCAATTCTATACAGATTAATTACAGGTATTTGACCCAATACCTTCATTGTGTTAATCTCTAAAAATCATTCTTATTGAGGATATATCGATAAGGTGAGGTTTGTTTGGTGACATTTGAGTAACATATCATCAAGTAACTCAATTGATTTTATGTGAAGAATTCAAATGAAACATTTAATACTAAAGAAATTTGTATTAAAAATTATCAATATTAATATTAATTTAATTAATGCCAACATTAAATCAATTAACAAAGAGAAGTCGAGTCAGATTTAAGAGGAAATCAAAGTCTATTGCTTTGACAAGGACTTTTAATTCCATAAAAAATCGCCCAGTCTTTTTCCCATCTCCATTTAAGAGAGGGGTGTGTGTCAAAGTCACAACAAAGACACCAAAAAAGCCAAACTCAGCTATCAGAAAGATTGCTCGTGTCAGACTTACAAATGGAGTTGAAGTCACGGCCTATGTTCCTGGAGAGACACACAATCTCCAAGAACACTCAGTAGTATTGCTACGAGGTGGACGTGTAAAAGATGTAGGTCTTCGATATTCAGTAGTGAGAGGTGTTTTGGATTGCCAAGGAGTAGAAAAGAGAAGAAAAGGTCGTAGCCAATACGGAAATAAGAGACCAAAAGTCGCTAAAGCCTAAATAACATGAGAAGAAAAATAAGAAATAAAAGAGAAATCTTCCCAGATCCAGTATATGGTTCTATAAAGATTTCTAAATTGATAAATTATTGCATGGAAGAGGGAAAGAAAAACATAGCTCGTTCTATAGTATATGATTGCATGGATAAGATAAAAGAAATTGCAAAAGTAGAAAATCCTATAGAATTGTTTGAATCTGCTTTGAAAAATACAACTCCTCAAATGGAAGTTAGATCTAGAAGAATCGGAGGTGCAAACTATCAGGTTCCTCGTGAAGTAAGACCGGAAAGAAAACTTTCATTGTCTATGAAATGGATCATAGAAGCTGCTAGAGGAAAGAAAGGAAAGCCAATGCATGCAAAACTTGCCGATGAAATTATTGCTGCTTCAAAGAATGAAGGTGAAGCTGTAAAGAAGAGAGAAAACGTTCACAAGATGGCTGAAGCAAACAAGGCTTTTGCTCACTTTGCTTGGTAAAGACATTTTTGGAATCTTTGGTATAATAGCGTTATATTAATAACGCTATTTACCTATATGAATAATCATAAAAAATTAGTGACACAGATCGTAATACTAATTGTTTTAGCTGTAATCGTAACCCTCGTTGGTTCGGCAAGCAAAGCTTGGGCCGATGCCAGTACAACAAAAGAAAGAATTGTCTTTCTGAGGGAAAAGAGGACGTTGAATGAAAACAAATTGAGAACTCTAAAAGCAAAAAGGGAACAGCTTTTATTACTCATAAATGCAGCAAAAGCTAAAAAAGATCAGTTGACTGTTTTGAAAGGTGAGCTTCCTCCTATAGAATTGCCACCCAAGACTCCAACATCAACAGAGGCAACTTCGACAAATGCAATTCCTCCTATACAAGTACCGCCAAAGATTCCAACTTTGCCACCAGTTCAAATAACGACAAATACTACAAATACTTCAGTAAAGACAACGACGAACACAACAACAAACACAACTTCAAATACAACGACTAACAATAATACAACCACAAATAAAACAACGACTTCTCAGACTACAACAAATACTTCTACCACAAACACCCCAACGACTTCTACTGTAGCTCCGAGCACATCACTTTTCGGTTCTTCTCTCACTGGCATGACGCAGACACTTATAAAACCAACGCTTACTACATCAGTACAATCTGTAACCATAAAGGATAAACCAGCAAAAAAGATTGTATATACGATGTCATACAGCGCTCCCGTTGCGTATTTTACGGCCGAAATAAAGTGCGATGCTTTCATTGAAGCTTATAGATATGATGCAAATCAGAATCTTGGCACTTCAAATATTTGTGCATCAAAGATAAAATTTACTCCCACAGGAACAACTGCAGAGACAATGACGATCGGTTATCTAAATACAGATACTTCGACGACAAATAGGCAAGTAAATGTCACTCTTCAAGCGTTCAATTCATCCGATCAAACAGTCGGTGTCACAACAAGTCAGGGAAATTATATTCCAAATAAATAAAATATAAGACTTAAACATTGCCAAAAGTGAAGCTTTGATGTATCTTGTATGCATCAAAGCTTCTAGCTTTTTTATTATTCATTTATCAATTTATGAACAGAGATTATCCATTAGATAAGGTTCGAAATTTCGGTATCATTGCACACATTGATGCCGGAAAAACAACAACGTCCGAAAGAGTCCTATTTTATACAGGTATGACTCATAAGATCGGTGAAGTGCACGATGGTTCTACAGTTACAGACTGGATGGAACAAGAGAGGGAAAGAGGTATTACTATTACCGCTGCGGCTATTACATGTTTCTGGAATCCTACATATATGCCTGTCACTGATCTTTCAAAGAGAGTCAGATTTAATATCATCGATACTCCAGGACATATCGATTTTACCGCTGAAGTAAAAAGATCATTGAGAGTGCTCGATGGGGCCGTCGTTGTATTTGATGGTGTCGCAGGAGTCGAACCACAATCTCAGACAAATTGGAGATATGCTGATGAAGGAAATGTTCCTAGACTCTGTTTCATAAATAAAATGGATAGAATGGGAGCTTCATTTGAGAAGTCATACAAATCTATTTTGGAGCAATTGAGCAAATTGGCAGTACCATTTCAGATCCCTATTGGTACAGAAGGTGAGCATGCAGGAGTAATCGATCTCATGAGAATGAAAGCTTACTATTTTGAAGGTTCTATGGGTGAAAAGATTATCGAAAAAGATATTCCACAAGAATTAGTCGAAGAAGCAAAGAAATGGCGCTTAAATATGGTTGAAAAGATTGCAGAACAAGACGATTCTTTGATGCAAAAGTATTTGGATGGCCAAGAATTGACTCTGGACGAATTGAAACCCGTTGTTCGAAAAGCAGTAATTGCATGTAAGATGTTCCCTGTATATACAGGCTCAGCTCTCAAAAATAAAGGTGTACAATTGATTCTCGATGCAGTAGTCGATTTTCTACCATCTCCTCTCGATGTGCCACCTGTCAAAGGTATAGATCCGAGAACTGGAGAAGAGATTCTAAGACATGCTTCAGATGAAGAGCCATTTTCTGCTCTAGCATTCAAATTGCAAAATGATCCATTCGTAGGACAGCTCACATTCTTTAGAGTTTATTCTGGTTCGATTGAGGCAGGTACATATCTCTACAATTCAACGACAGGTAAGAAAGAAAGACTTGGTCGTATCGTGCGACTTCAAGCAAATGAAAGAGAAGAAGTAAAAAGAGTCTTCGCGGGAGAAATTGCTGCTGCTGTAGGTCTCAAGGATGCCCTTACTTCAAATACTTTCTGCGATGAAGAAAATCCAATCGTTCTAGAACCAATAAAATTCGTTGAGCCAGTAGTCTCATTGCGTATAGAACCAAAGACAAAGGCTGATCAAGAAAAGATGGGTCTTGCTTTGAGAAAACTTTCCAATGAAGATCCAACTTTCAAGATTTCATCAAATAGCGAGACTGGAGAAACAATCATATCTGGTATGGGAGAATTGCATCTTGAAATCATGGTCGACAGAATGAAAAGAGAATTTAGCGTTGAGACAAACGTCGGTGCTCCACAAGTTGCATACAGAGAAACAATCACAAATTCTGCAGAAGCTGAAAATAAATATATCAAACAGACTGGAGGTAAAGGTCAATACGGTCACGTCCGTTTGACTCTCAAACCTATGGAACCACTCGAAGAAGGTAAAAAAATACCAAAGAATGTAAAGAGATATGATGATTTTGAATTTATAGATTCTATAAAGGGAGGTGTAATTCCACAAGAGTTCATTCCTGCCGTAGAAAAGGGAGTTCATGAAGCTATGGATAGAGGTATAGTCGCTGGATACAAAATGGTAAATATTTCTTGCGAACTCACATTTGGTTCATACCATGATGTAGACTCATCAGAAATTGCCTACAAGATTGCTGCAAGCCAAGCATTTCAAGATGCGGCAAAACGAGCTAAACCTGTCATTCTTGAGCCTATAATGAAAGTCGAAGTTGTTGCACCAGAAAAGTACATGGGAGATATCACAGGTTCTATAGCATCTAAGAGAGGTCTTATAGAAGGCACAGAACAGAGGGGTCAGGCTCTTGCAATCAAAGCAAAGGTACCACTTGCTGAAATGTTTGGATATACTACACAGCTTCGTTCTATGACTTCAGGTCAAGGAAATGCCACAATGGAATTTGATCACTATGATATCGTTCCATCAAATGTAGCGGAAGAGATAAAGGAGAAGAGGAAGTGATTGTGGTGAATGGTTAATGGTGAATAGTG
>CAZRJE010000003.1:10263-16035 GCA_964600335.1 uncultured Candidatus Saccharibacteria bacterium | reverse complement strand
GGGTTTTATTTAGAGATACAAAGACTACTCTACTGGGTAGTTTTTGTTTTGTTCACAGTTATATTTTGAATTCGAGACCATGTTTGAGATAATGACGTTATAGAAGTTAAAAATTATAAAATGAAAAAAATACTTACATTTTCTCTTTTTGTTCTTGGTCTTGCACTCATGATTCCAAATATTAGTAAAGCGCAAATAGCTGTCTGTCCTGTTGGTTATATCTGTATACCATCAAGTGAAGTAATAACGGCAAACTGTCCTCAAGGCTATGTATGTTTACAGGATCCGACTCAATTACCATCTGCGGCGGTTTCAAATCAAATATCTTTTTATACAGTTCCCCAACCAAACCCATTTTTAGCCTCAACTTCCTTTGGGTTTAAGATTACTGCCAAGAATTTCCCGGTATATATCACCGATAGTCTAGATTCCGTCAATATTGTAAGCTCTTCCACATTCAAGTCTTTGGTAGGGCCACTTAACGTGATACCTTCCCCAGGTATACTCGCGGGCGATATACGTGGTGCTTCACAAAATCAATATATTGTTCCTGCTGGCACGACGAGATCGTTCTTTGTATATTATTCTGTTTCAAATGTTGATACAAAATCAGGCGTATACCAGGTTCAAGTTCCAAAGATAAAATATCTCATGTCTCCATCGTCTCAAAATTACAAGTCAATGCCAATAGATTTCAAGCTAGCTTCAGTAAATCTCAATCCAAAATGTCCAAATGGTTATAAACAAAACAGTACGGATTGTCTCGTCATCGCTACTACATCTATGCAATTGTCTACAACATTACTTGACCCTGTAATTACACAAAATATTGCCTATAAGTACCCACTTTATATCGATGTAAATGTTACAGCAGGTGAAAAGGATATATATTTGAGTAAAAATGCTCTCGGTATGATCGTAAATACATCTTCTCCAGATACCGTTCTCAATATTCTTCCAGCGGTTGATTCTTCACCTTCCTTACTCGCTGGCGATACTTCTGACATGTATGTTGTGCCAAGTGGGGCAATGAGAAAATTTAGAATCAAAGGATCTATGTCTTCTCT
The DNA here is from genome assembly GCA_964600335.1 of uncultured Candidatus Saccharibacteria bacterium. Lineage (GTDB taxonomy): Bacteria > Patescibacteriota > Minisyncoccia > Phycocordibacterales > PALSA-1337 > C7867-002. Next base: position 14,968 of record CAZRJE010000003.1, on the reverse strand, counting down.
CACGGGAAACAATCTCAATTTTATAACTATAAATGGTCTTAGATATGGCAATGGTAATAATGCCTATAATATCAATGCAATCTATAGATTGTATCCATCGGTTTCAACGAATCCAGTTAAGATAAGCAAATACCCATGTTCCAATGGCACAGAATGGGATGGAAATGTTTGTAAGGTTGTAACACCGACAAAATCAACAAAAGATACAAGCTCGGTTTGGGAAGCTCTCAAATCAATGTTCTAAGACTGAATAATACAAAAAACACCCATTTGTTTGGGTGTCTTTTTGTATGCTGGTGTGCTAGACTAAAGTAATTAATATTAATGTAATAATATGAGAAAAATAAGTATTATCGTTCTATCTTTGGTAATTTGTCTCTCTGTTGTATCTCCCGCTTTTGCTGTTCAAGATCCTTCTAAAGCACAGAATTCAAATAGTCCTTTTCAGTTTTTAACAAATATCTTTGTTCGACTTGGTATCATTGCTCCTGATAAGGCTGGTCAGGCACAAAATGTCGTAGATAATATAAATAATGGAAAAAGTATAAATCAATCGACAGTATCATCTCCTCAAACAGTATCATCTCCTCAAAATGCTGTGACAAATATTGTACCCACAGATAATAGAACGGTTTTGACTAATTCGGGTATTTTGATTGAACAAAATGATTTGAATCTAAATGCTACAAAATTATCTATAGCCCTTGTATCACCAAAGGGAGGAGAAACATACGAACAGGGTGCGAGTCTCCCTGTATTATGGAAAGCAAACAATATTACAAAGAAAATCAACGTCTCAATTTTAGATACAAATGGAAATGTAATAAATTATCCTCATTCCATTGAATTATTGCCAAACAATTCATCTGCTCAATCAGTTGGTTTTGCTACAAAAGATACCAATCACTTGATGCCAATCGGACAATATAGAGCAAAAGTATGTTTTGCAGGTACGGCTATCTGTGATGTAAGTAAAGAACCATTTAGTATTGTCACACCAGATCTAAATGTTAATCCGAGAATTACAAAGGTCAATCCTCAGCCGGTCAAACCAGGTCAACCATTGGAAATCATTGTAAAGAATGCCGGTCGAACTGGAAATATTATATTGAAAACAAAGGATGGTTCAAAGACTTGGACTACCGGATATGCTAAAGACGTTTCAAATCTCTATGGATGGTCGAAATATGACGGAGAGAAGATGACTATTACAATGCCGAGCGTTATCGGTAGGGGTGTCCATCCAGATGGTTGGTGGAATGAACCTCAAGTTCCTGTTTCTGACGGAGAATATTATTTGACCATAAATTCAATTGATGCAAATTCTGAATCTCATTTCAGCAATTATGTAGTATTGAAAGTGTCAAAATCGGGAGAAGATCAATTTCCAGTTCCTGTAAAAGATAATAATGAATCAAATTTGAATAATTTTTCAAATCAAACAGAAGATTATCTTACAGTTTTAACTCCAGTAAAATCAGCTACGGGACAAAATGTCTTTAGTGTTGGAGATGTTCTAAATATTCGTTGGTCATCGAGATCGCTTGGTATTACAAAGATCACACTAAATCAAAGTAACAATGCTAGTCAAATAGTTTTGTATTCAAGCAACAATGGTGCACCATTTACGGGGAATTCATATAGTTGGATCGTTCCAAAGACTCAACTCGACGGTTATTATACAGTGACAGTTACTCTTGGAAACAATTATAAAAGTGCCACTAGTGGTCAGTTTAGGATAATAAATGACAATTATCCTCCAAAAGATACCAGAGAATATCCTGATTCGCAGATTCCTGCTTTACAATCACAAAATACTTTGAGACAGAGTGAAAATCTAGGTACTGATAGAGCACAGACAGTAGTCGTACTCACACCGATAAGTGCCATGAATACAACATTGTTCTACGTAGGGGATAAAATGAAAATAGCTTGGAATTCTGTCGGATATGATCATGCATATACAATAAAACTTGTGCCATATCCAAATACATCTTCTCAATCAATTGCTGTGTTTGATAATCACAATCAAAATATTCGTGGCATAAATCCATATACTTGGACAGTTCCTAACAATGTCACATCTGGTAAATACAAAGTATATGTTGAAGCATTCAATACTTCAGACAAATCAATATCAGGTAGTAGTGAGGGAGTAATCACAATTATCAATACTCCTAGCCCATATATTGCTCCAGCGCCGTCAAACTCACAGGAGATGCAACAAGCACCAACAGGCTCGATTTGGGATGCTGTAAAGAATCTCTTCTAGATTAAATATAAAGATTTAGGACAAAATCACCATATAAGATGGTGATTTTGTAATATTGACACAAAATACAAGCGTGCTAGTATATCGACATGCGCGTTGGCGCGATTATTAGTCTATAAAAAAATTATCTTTGGATTAGTTGCTTATCATCACGCATGAGCATTTGATCCAAAGCAATAAACAAATATATGGCACAAGAGTTTAATCGTACGAAACCACACGTAAATGTGGGTACAATCGGTCACGTAGACCATGGAAAGTCTACTTTGACTGCGGCTATTCTTGCTGTGCAAGCCAAAAAAGGCTTTGCTCAGGTCAAGGCATATTCCGATATTACAAAGGGAGGAACAGTTCGTGATGCAACAAAGACAGTAACAATTTCTTTGTCTCACGTAGAATATGAGTCTCAGACTCGTCACTATGCTCACATCGACTGTCCAGGACACGCAGACTTCGTAAAGAACATGATTACAGGTGCAGCTCAAATGGACGGAGCTATACTCGTAGTTTCAGCTTCTGATGGTGTTATGCCACAGACAAGAGAACATATTCTTCTCGCTCGTCAGGTAGGTGTTCCAAGGATTGTAGTCTTTATAAACAAGTGTGATCTTGTCGCAGAATCAGATCTTCTCGATCTTGTCGAAGAAGAAGTGCGTGAATTGCTTTCAAAGCAACAGTTTGACGGAAAGAATGCTCCTGTCATCAGAGGTTCAGCTACAAAGGCTCTCGAAGGTGATGCTACATGGGTTGCAAAGATTGATGAACTCATGAATGCTCTCGATACTTTCATTCCTACTCCAGTCCGTGAAGTTGATAAGCCATTCCTCATGCCAATTGAAGATATATTCTCAATTGAAGGAAGAGGAACAGTGGTCACGGGTCGTATTGAGAGAGGAAAGATAACAGTCGGAGAAGAAGTAGAAATTGTTGGTTTCAGAGATACTTCAAAGACTACTATCACTGGTATTGAAATGTTCAATAAATCTCTAAAGGAAGGTATGGCAGGAGACAATGCTGGTCTTCTTTTGAGAGGAACAAGCAAAGATGACGTTTCAAGAGGACAAGTATTAGCAAAAACAGGCTCAGTAAAGCCACATACAGAATTTGAGGCTGAAGTATACGTTCTAAAGAAAGAGGAAGGAGGTCGTCATACACCATTCTTCACAGGATATAAGCCACAGTTCTATATCAGAACTACTGATGTTACAGGAGAAGTGACTTTACCAGAAAAGGTTGAGATGGTAATGCCTGGCGATACTATTACTTTCAAGGTTAAACTTGTTGCCCCAGTTGCTCTCGAAGATAAGCAAAGATTTGCTGTTCGTGAAGGAGGCAAGACTGTCGGAGCAGGAGTTGTAACAAAAGTTGTCGCTTAACAATCATTTAGTCATGCCCCTGAATAATATTCTAGGGCATGACAGATGAAATAAAATGGTTACAAAACAAGAAACAAATAAAGAAGAAAAGAAGGATTTGAAGAAATCACCGAGATCAAAGAAAGTAAAAGGTGATGCAGAGACTTCAGAGCTCAGAATAAGAGTGAGAGCTTATGATCACAAGATTCTCGATGCTTCGCTCAAGCAGATTATGGATACTGCAGCTCGTTATGATGCAACAGTTCATGGTCCTGTCCCTCTTCCAACCGAGATAAAGAAATATACCGTAAATCGTTCTTCTTTCATCGACAAGAATTCTCGAGAACAGTTTGAAATGAGAGTTCATAAGAGATTGGTAGATATTATCAATCCAAGTCCAAAGGTCATAGAAGCTCTTACCAACCTTAGTCTTCCATCGGGTGTAAATATCGATGTAAAGATGATGTAAGCATAGGGTCAATCCCTTACTATCATGAAATTCATATTAGGCAGAAAAATCAATATGACGACAGTCTTCACTCAAGATGGTGTTGCTGTACCTGCAACAGCAGTTGAAGTTAGAGACAATGTCGTAACACAAGTCCGAACTCAGGAAAAGGATGGATATAGCGCACTCCAGATCGGTGAGGGATCACGTAATCCAAATAGAATATCTAAACCAGTCAAAGGGCATACAAAAGATCTTGGCAATTTTGCAATCCTAAAAGAAGTCAGGATCGATTCACCGAGCCAAAAAGTCGGTGATAAACTAGAGATAGTCCAATTTGCAAATGGGGATGAAGTCGAAGTGACAGCGATATCAAAAGGTAAAGGTTTTCAGGGTGTAGTAAAGCGCCATGGTTTCGGAGGAGGACCACGTACACACGGTCAAAAACACTCCGAGCGTGAACCTGGTTCTATTGGTGGAGGTTTGAGAACTCATGTACCAGTTGGTACTCGTATGGCAGGAAGAATGGGATCTGATACTGTCACTGTGAAAGGTCTCAAGATCGCACATATCGATGCAGATCAAAAGATTATATATATCCGTGGTGCAGTACCAGGAAGAAGAGGTACG
>CAZRJE010000003.1:0-10163 GCA_964600335.1 uncultured Candidatus Saccharibacteria bacterium | reverse complement strand
TGCAGATCAAAAGATTATATATATCCGTGGTGCAGTACCAGGAAGAAGAGGTACGTTAGTTGAGATTCGAGGATAGTATCGATATAAAATCTCTATAATTAGATAAATAAACAAAAAAGCACTTCCCAGTGCTTTTTTGTTGGAGGGAGTATTATTTGCATATAAAATGAAAACCCAAATCTTATTGAAATGTTAGACGTATTCGGAGGTGCGATCTCCGAATCTGAAATCTCAAGGTTGGTTTGTGATGACTGACATCAATTTCATTGACTTCTAATGCACCTTCTGTTAAGATGCACTTCAAGCTCTTTCGAGCATTTTTGTTTCGATTATCGCGCAAAATTGCGCAAAAAGATTTCATTCATTTCTAAATAAAATGGAAGCAACAGTATACAATCAATCAGGAAAAGAAACAGGGAAAATAAAATTACCCGAAGCTGTATTTGGCGTGAAATGGAGCAATGATGTCGTTCATGAAGTCGTGAGACTTATGAATTCAAATTCTAGAGATCCAATCGCTCATACAAAGACTCGCGGAGAAGTAAGTGGTACAGGAAAAAAGCCTTGGAAACAAAAGGGAACAGGACGAGCAAGACACGGTTCTAGAAGATCTCCTATCTGGGTTGGTGGAGGTATCGCTCACGGACCAAGAAATGATAAGAATTTCGAAAGGAAGATCAATAAAAAGATGAAATCAAAGGCATTTAAGATGGTTCTTTCAAAGAAACTTTCCGAAGGTCAAATACTATTTGTTGATTCCATGTCTGTAGCGGATTCAAAGACAAAAAATGCAAAAGGCCTGTTGCTCAACCTTTCAAAGATAAAAGGATATGAAAAACTTTCAATAAAAAAGAATAATGCAGCAATACTCGCTCTTCCTCAAAAGCAAACAGATATCATAAGATCTTTCAATAATATAGGAAATATCTCTGTAGAGGAATTTAGAAACCTCAATCCAGTATCTCTTTTGAATAGCACATATTTGGTTGTAATAAATCCTGAAGAATCATTAAAATCAGTAAAATAATATCATGGCATTATTTGGAAAAAAGAAAACTGAAGAAAAAGTAGCTCCAAAAGCAAAGGTAGAAAAGAAGGTTGCGAAAGTTGCTAAAGTAAAAAAAGATGTAGCTGTAGTTGCTCAGGATCTTTCAGCTATCAAATCAACAAACAATATAAATGTTATTATTCGCCCTCATATCACGGAGAAGTCAGGATACATGTCTGAAAAGAATGTATACACTTTTGAAGTTATGAAAGATGCAAATAAAAATACCGTGTCCCAATCTATAATGAGTCTTTACAAGGTAAATCCTGTCAAAATAGCAATTATAAATCTACCAGAAAAGAAAGTTATTCATAGAGGCAAAAAGGGTTATGCTTCTGCTACAAAGAAAGCAGTTGTAACGCTCAAAACAGGAGATAAAATAGAATTCTTATAATATGAAAACATTTAGACCAACAACCAAATCAAGGAGACATATGAGCGTATTGCCTTTCAAGCAATATTTGACTACAAACAATCCTCATAAAGCTTTGACATATGGATTTAAGAGAGATGTCGGTAGAAATGCACATGGAAGAATCACTGTTCGTCACAAGGGTGCTGGTCATAAAAAACTCTATAGAGAAATAGATTTTATCTATAGTAAAAAAGATATTCCTGCAAAAGTCGAAACAGTAGAATATGATCCATTTAGAACTGGTTATGTAGGTCTAGTCTGTTATCAGGATGGTGAAAGAAAATACGTTTTGCTTCCAAAGACATTGAAAGTCGGAAACAGATTTATAGTCAGTGAAAAAGCACCTATAGAAACAGGAAATAGACTACCACTCAAAAATATCCCTGTAGGTACATTTGTTTACAATATTGAGATTCAAGTCGGTGGCGGAGCAAAATTGGTTCGTTCAGCTGGTTCATTTGCTCAAGTGATTGCAAATGATGCGGGATATACTCATATCAAAATGCCTTCTACTGAAGTCAGAAAGATAAATGAAAATGCTTGGGCAAGCATAGGTTCTGTCTCAAATGAAGAAAATCGCCTTGTAAATATTGGTAAAGCGGGTAGATCTCGCTGGATGGGTATAAGACCAACGGTCCGTGGTACTGCTCAAAACCCAGTTGATCACCCATACGGTGGAGGAGAACAGAGACAAGGTAGAGGTTTGAGAAGACTCAAGACTCGTTGGGGTAAACCAGCAGGTAAAGGACAAAAGACTCGAACACCAAAGAAATATTCAAATATCTTTATTGTTTCGAGAAGACAGGTCGGAAAGAAAAAAGAATAAAAAAAGTTTGACTTATTAAAGACGATTTGCTAGCATGCAAACACGCTCTTCGGAGCTATTTTCAATAAAACATGGCAAGATCACTAAAGAAAGGTGTATATGTAGATGAGAAACTACTCAAAAAAATCTCTGGAAAAAAGCCACAAGAAACTGGTTCTATTAAGACATGGGCAAGAAGAAGTCAGATTTCTCCAGAGATGGTAGGTTTTACTTTTGGAGTACACAATGGACGTGCGCATTTAGATGTCTTGGTGACAGAAGACATGGTAGGGCATAGACTCGGTGAATTTTCTCCTACTAAAAAATTCGTAAGACACGGAGGTAAAATGCAAAAAGAAATCGAAATGAAGGCCAAGGAAGCAGAAATGGCTCAAGCCAAGGCTGCAAAGGATGCAACAGCTCAGAGTCAAAATAAATAACTAACATGATAACCGCTTCACTCAAAAATTACAGAATTACACCAAGAAAGATGAGAATAGTCGCGGACATGATTCGTGGCAAAAAAGTAGAAGAAGCAAAAAATATATTGACTCATGTAGTAAAGAAAGCAGGGGATCCAATATTGGCACTTATGAATTCTGCCATTTCAAATGCAAAAAATAATTTTAAGATTGAAAAGGATGTTCTCTGTGTAAAAGAGATTCGCGTTGATCAGGGATATGTATTGAGACGTTCATTGCCGATGTCGAGAGGATCGGCATTTCCTTTAAAGAAGAGAACTAGTCACGTGCAAATAGTTTTGGCAGAAGTCGAAAATAAAAAGAGTAAAAAAATAAAATCAAAGAAATAATATGTCCCATACAGTACACCCATATTCTCATAGACTCGGAATAATTAGAGACTGGAAAAGTCGCTGGTTTGGTGTAGATAAGGTGTACAGAAAATCATTGAAAGCAGATTTGCTCGTCCGTGAATTTTTGGCTGAAGATTTGAGAAACTTCTTTGTTGGAGGCATAGATATAGAGAGAAATGCAAAGACTTTGAGAATCATCATTAAGACTGCAAGACCTGGTATGATAATCGGAAAATCAGGAGATGGTGTAACAAAGATAAGAGAAAAAGTCATGAAGCTCCTCACAAAAAATGCTTGTCTCATAGCTGGTCAAGAACTCAAAATAGATATTGAAGAAGTCAGAAATGCAGAATCAAATGCCATGATCGTGGGTATGATGATTGCAGAAGCTCTAGAAAAAAGAATGCCATTCCGTAGAGTCATGAAACAGACTATCGAAAAAGTTATGGCAAATAAGGATGTAAAGGGTATTCGTATCAGACTTGGTGGAAGATTGGGAGGGGCAGAAATCGCTCGATCTGAGGAATTAAAGAAGGGTCGAATTCCTCTCCAGACTTTGAGAGCCGATATTGATTTTGCAAGAGAAAAGGCACATATGACATATGGCGATATAGGTATCAAGGTTTGGATATATAGAGGTGATATTTTTAAGAAAGATATTAAAGATAAGAAATCAGAATAATTTACTAATATGTTTGTACCAAAGAAAGTAAAACACAGGAAATGGTTTACAATGAGACAGCACCCTGTCAAAGAGGCTATTCACGCTGATACAAGAGGTACTTGGTTGGCTTTCGGTTCTTTTGGACTAAAAGCAATGACATATGGCAGAGTAACATCAAATCAATTGGAAGCTGCAAGAAAAGCATTGTCACATCATGCTACAAAATCAGGTAAAGTCTGGATTAGAGTTTTTCCTGATCATCCATATACTCAGAAACCTGCTGAAGTAAAGATGGGAAAGGGTAAAGGAGATCTAGTTGGCTTTATTGCTGAAGTTAAACCAGGAAGAATAGTATTTGAGATTGATGGAGTAGACAAAGAGATCGCACAAGAAGCCTTGAGAAAGGCCGGAACAAAATTGCCAGTTAAAACAAAAGTAGTAAGTCGTTAATACCATGAAGATAAAAGACATAACATCAAAATCAGTAAACGAATTAAACAATCTTCTTACAGAAAAGAGAGAAGCTTTGAGAGTATTTAGATTTGGAGGTGCGGGTTCAAAGACAAAAAATGTAAAAGAGGGTAGATCAATAAGACGAGATATCGCACGCATACTGACATTGATAAATAGTAAAAAGGCTTTACAATAAGACAATATTTGAGTAAACTTTCGAAACATGACAAAAATAGATAAACAAGTAAATACAAAAAATAGACAAGTCTTCGTTGGGACGGTTGTTTCAAATAAGATGAAAGATACAGCAGTTGTATCTATAGAAAGACTCGTAAAGCACCCTCAATATCACAAGTTTATGATGAGAAAGACAAAGATTTTTGCTCATGATGTCGGAAATAAAAAGAATATAGGAGACGTGGCGACAATCGAGGCATGCCGTCCATTGTCAAAAAATAAAGCCTTTAAAGTAATAGCTTAATAACATGATTCAACCAAGAACAATAGTAAATATTGCGGACAACTCTGGAGCCAAGATAGGCAGAATATTTAAGGTCCTTGGTGCTACACGCAAAAGATATGCAGAGATTGGAGATGTCGTGGTTCTTTCTGTGCAAAAAGCAGAACCAAGAAAGACAATAAAGAAGAAAGATGTATTACAAGCTGTAGTAGTAAGACAGGTAAAGCCAACAAAAAGAAAAGATGGATCATATGTCCGTTTTGATGAAAATGCAGTCGTAATAATAGAAAAGGGAAAGAAAGATCCTATTGCTGGTCGTATATTTGGTCCAATACCAAGAGAGATTCAAGAAGCTGGTTTTAAGGGAATTGTCTCCAAAGCAGTAGAAATAGTATAAAAACATGAAAATAAAAAAAGGAGATACAGTCAAAATACTTTCAGGTGATGATAAGGGCAAGAAGGGAAAAGTCTTGGGAGTCTTTCCTAAACTCAATAAAGTATTGGTAGAAGGAATCAATGTTGTAAAGAGACATGAAAGACCAAGGAAACAAGGCTCAAAGGGTCAGGTAGTCGACAAAGCTATGCCTCTTAACGTTTCAAAGGTTACAAAAGTAGAATAATAACATGCATTATAAGACTATATACGAATTGAATAAGGATTCATTTAAGGCTTTGAAAGAAAAGCTAAATATACAAAACCCAATGGAAGCTCCAAAGCTCATGAAAGTTGTGGTTTCAAATAGTTTTGGCTCAGTCAAAGATAAAAGAAAGATAGAATTGATTGCTGATAGAATCACAAAGATCACGGGTCAAAAACCTGCTCAAAGAGCTACAAAAAAAGCTATTGCCACCTTCAAGACGAGAACAGGTGATCCTATAGGTTATCAGGTGACCATTCGTGGAAAGAGAATGTGTGATTTTATGGATAGACTTATACATATTGCTTTGCCAAGAACAAAGGACTTTCGTGGTTTGAATCGTGCATCAGTAGATGATATGGGAAACTACACTTTGGGTATAAAAGAGCATACAATATTTCCAGAGACAGCTGATGAAGATCTCAAAGATGTATTTGGAATGTCTATAACTCTCGTTACAAATTCTAATGATAAACAAAAGACTCTCGCTTTTCTCGAATATTTAGGATTACCTCTCAAGAGATAATATTTAAAGTTTGTATCAAAAGACCGCGAAAGCGGTCTTTTGTGTTTATGTATTGTATTGGATGATTCGTTGATACTTGCATAATTATTTATATCTGCTAATATCAAGAAACCTCTCCAAGAGGCTAGCGATTGGAAGCACAATTCCTAGATTAAAGGGAATATAGCTAACCAGTCAATTTTTCATAAAAAATGGCAACAAGCGCAATGATAGCTAGGTCGAATAAGAAACCTAAATTCAAAAGTAGGGTCGTTCGACGTTGTTTCAGATGTGGAAGAAAGAGATCATACATGAGAGATTTTGATCTTTGCCGTATTTGCTTTAGGGAATTTGCAAATGAAGGTGCTATTCCTGGAATAAAAAAATCTTCTTGGTAATAAAATGATTACAGACATAATAAGCGACATGATAATAAGATTGAAAAATGCTTCTCTTGCAAAGAAGCAGACTGTAGTCGTAAAAAAGACAAAATTGACAGAGAGTATTGCTCAAAGTCTCAAAAAAGCGGGCTTTATTGGATCAATAAACAAAGAATCAAACGGTTCCCTCAGTATTGACCTTGTATATATAGGCGATGAAGGAAGAATACATGAAGTAGAAAGGATTTCTAAGCCTTCAAGGAGAATATATCAAAAATCTAGCGATATTCGTTCATACAAGAGTGGTTTTGGAAATTATTTCATTTCAACGACAAAAGGTATCATGACAGACGTTGAAGCTAGAAAAAATAAAGTCGGAGGAGAAGTATTGTTTAAGATTTGGTAAAAATAACATGTCAAGATTAGCAAAAAAACCAATTGAAATACCAGCAAAGACAGAAGTAAATTTTTCTTCTGGCGTATTGACCATAAAAGGTCCACTAGGTTCTTTGAATCGCAAAATTCGTGATGATGTAAGTCTTAAGATCGAAAATAACACTATCACTGTTAGTCCAACAAACTCAACTCTACTTACAAAAGCACTTCTTGGAACATACGTAGCTCATATAAAAAATATGCTAAATGGAGTTCACAAAGTATACGAAAAGAAACTTTTGGTAGAAGGTATAGGTTACAAAGCAGATGTCAAAGGTAAAGAATTAGTCATGGCAGTAGGTTTTTCACACCCAGTACACATAAACATTCCAGACGATCTAAAGGTTGCAAGTGATAAAAACGGTATAGTTGTATCAGGAATTGACAAAGATAAGGTTGGTGAATTTGCAGCTACAGTTCGTGCCCAAAAGAAGCCTGAACCATATCTTGGAAAGGGAATTCGATATTCAGACGAAGTTATAAGAAGAAAGCAAGGTAAGAAAGCAGCATAATATGAAAAATTCATTAGTTGAAAAAAATAAAAAGTTTGATAGAAGACACGCTCGCGTTAGAGCCAAAGTTTCTGGTACAAAAGAAAGACCTCGTTTTTCTGTGTTCAAATCACACAAATATATATATGCCCAACTCATCGACGATGTTATGGGTCATACTTTGGTTGCATCAAATACAAAAAACATGAAAGGAAAGACTCCAATGTTAAAGGCAGAAGAACTCGGAACTGATATTGCAGAAAAGGCAAAAAAAGCTAATATACAAAAAGTAGTTTTCGATAAGAGTGGTTATATATTTACTGGAAAAATTAAGATTGTAGCTGATTCTGCGAGAAAAGCTGGATTAATATTTTAATTATGGAAAATACAAATACACAGGTAAATAAAGTCTCAAATGATACGGTATCAAAGCCTGTTTCAAAAATCGTACCTGGAAAGAGGATGAGGGACAATGCAAAAAAAGGCGGTCGTCCTTCAAGACCTCAAGGTAGAGGTGGTCAAGGTGAAAATAGAGAGAGAGTCAAGCCCGAGTTTGATTCAAAGATGATAGATATAAGAAGAGTTACTAGAGTTGCAGCTGGAGGCAGAAGATACAATTTTTCTGTTGCAGTAGTCGCTGGTGATCGCAAAGGTAGAGTTGGTATTGGACTTGGAAAGGGTATCGATACTGCTCTTGCTATAGACAAAGCAACAAGAGAAGCAAAGAAACATATGATAAAGATTCCTCTTACAAAAAGTATGACCATTCCTCATGCTACAGAAGGAAAATATGGAAGCGCCAGAATAGTCTTGTTCCCAGCAAGGGGTAGAGGTGTTGTTGCAGGAAGTTCGGCTCGTGCGGTGATTGAGCTTGCTGGTATCAGAGATATTTGTGCAAAATACATGTCAGGCAGTAAAAATAAGATAAATAATGCCAGAGTCGTAATCGATGCCTTAAATAGACTCATGAAGACTTCGAGAAATGATTTGAAGACAAAGATTAATCAGTAAAATAATATCATGCAAGCACATCAACTCAAAAGAAGTCATCCAAATAAAAAGACCATGATAGTCGCTCGAGGAGGAAAGCGTGGCAAGACCGCTGGACGAGGAGGAAAAGGTCAGAGTGCTCGCGCGGGAAATAAAAGAAGACCTGAATGGAGAGATATCATAAAGAAGTTTCCTAAACTTCGTGGACGCGGTGTAAATTCAAACAAACCTATAACAACAGCATTCTTCCCAGTGAATGTTGGAAGATTAGAATCAGAATTTGATAATGGAGCGAATATTACTCCTTCAGTATTAGTCGAAAAGGGTATCGTTGAATTGAAATCAGGTAATATTCCGAGAATAAAGATTTTGGGTGGCGGTGAATTGAAAAAGACTTTTACAATCTCCGGTTGTGTTGTTTCAAAGAGTGCAAAGGAGATGATTGAAAAGGCAAAGGGTAAGATCCAATAATATTCATGAAAAGTTATATCGAGAAAATAGGTATGGCCCTCAAAGATCCAGTGTTAAGGAAGAGGATCGGCTTTACCGTATTGGCTCTAGTCGTATTTAGATTACTTGCTACCATCCCTGTACCAGGTGTTGATACTGCTAGTCTTACGAGGCTTTTGTCATCAAATCAAGTATTTGGACTCTTGAATATTTTCTCAGCTGGAGGACTTCACAATCTATCCATTGCAATGCTCGGAGTCGGACCATTTATCACTGCATCAATCATTATTCAGCTTCTCACTATGATGTTTCCAAAATGGAAAGCAATGTTGCATGATGATGGAGAAGCAGGAAGAGCAAAATTGTCTCAATATTCGAGATTATTGTCTGTACCACTTGCAATTTTTTCTTCTGTAGGTTTTTTGGCTTTCTTAAAGACTCAGAATGTCTTGCCTTCACTTGGAACATTTGATTTTGTTACAAATATCATAGTTATTACAGCTGGTTCTCTTCTCATTATGTGGATCGGTGAACTCATCAGTGAATTTGGTATTGGAAATGGTGTATCCCTCATCATATTTGCAGGTATTGTAGCTCGACTTCCATCGGACCTAGTTCAAGCATATCAAAAGCTTACAACGAGTGGTGGTGCTGATGTCCCATACTATATCATCGCTCTTATCGTTGCTATCATTGCTATTGCTGGAGTCGTGTATGTTACTGAGGCTGAAAGATCAGTACCTGTGACATATGCAAAACAAGTTAGGGGAAACAGAGTATATGGTGGTGCTTCTACATATCTTCCTTTACGTTTAAATCAGTCAGGTGTTATTCCTATCATATTTGCTTTGTCGATTATGCTTTTCCCTCAGATTATCGGAAAGGCTTTGTCATCTCTTAGTAATCATCAAATATTGCAAAGCATCGGTGATTTCTTTGTAAATTATCTAAATCCATCGACACTCGCATACGGTATAGTTTATTTTGCTCTAGTCGTTATATTTACTTATTTCTATACAGCTGTTACTTTTGATCCAAAGATGATTTCTGAGAATTTGCAACGTTCAGGAGCTTTTATTCCTGGAGTTCGTCCTGGAGATCATACTAGAGATCATTTGGCAAACATTGTGACTCGCATCACATTGGTCGGTGCTCTATTTTTGGGTGTTATTGCAGTATTACCTCTCATTCTCCAAGCGTTCTTCAACAATCAATCTCTCGCTGTTGGTGGTACCGCACTACTTATCGTAGTATCTGTAGCTCTCGACTTACTCAAAAAACTCGATGCTCAAGTTTCGATGAGGGAGTATTAAAATATTTATTCACTAAAGAGCGTGTATTATACAATAAGCGCGTGATATAATATTACTGTTATTTTAACAAGTAAATTATATATCATGTTTAAAACAAAATTGTGTTTGTTAGTTGTCACCCTTGCGGTTTTTTTTGGTGTCGGTACACATATGGCAAGTGCCAATGTAAGAATGACTACTGACAAGCAAGGAAATGTTTATATATTGAAGGGTCAGACTTTTATCCAAAGGACATACGGTCAAGAGTATAAGGCATAATACCCAAAAATCGGGGTATGATTTAGCATTACCACGGCTTCATT
>CAZRJE010000002.1:11910-31133 GCA_964600335.1 uncultured Candidatus Saccharibacteria bacterium | reverse complement strand
TTTCATTTAAAATAACTCCTATACCAAAACATAAAAGTAAATATATTCCACAATTCTTTTCTATTATTCTCTTTACCTTCTCTATGTGCCCGCAATAATCCTTTGATATAATCAACGTTAAATAAGCCACATTCTCGGAGTGATTTATCTGATAGAAAATCATCGAAGACTTCGTTCAAATCTCCATTTATCCATTTTGCTACAGGCATTCCAAATCCCTTTTTCTTTCTGTTTACGATACCGTCAGGCAATCTATCTCTCATTATTTCTTTGAGAATATATTTTGTATTCATTCCTCTTAATTTGTACTTATATGGCAATGACATACAATATTCAACCAATCTATAGTCAAGAAATGGTGATCTGGCTTCTAGAGAATTTAACATTGTCGCTCTGTCGACTTTTACCATGACTTCATCCATGAGATAACCACGCAAATATTGATAGAGAAACTTATTCCCTTTTTCATTCTCATTTATTTCATAATAAGCATCAGTACTGCTCTTATATAATTTTGAAATATCTATTTTAGTAGACAAATCTTTGGACAAAATATCTTGAAGCTTATCATCTCGAAATGACCCAAGCCATCTATCATGGACGCACCTATGATCAATACCAATATATTTAAAAAAATATTTTATCTTTTCATTAAGACTAAAATTGTCGATATTATTCGGTATCACATTACAAATTATCTTAATAAAATAATTTGAGAGATTGTCCGGAAATTTTTTTATAAATTGATAATATTTATAGGCTTGAAATGTTGGATATCCCGCAAACAATTCATCGCCACCATCACCACCCAAAGAAACTGTAACATACTCACTTGTAAATTTTGATAATAGATATGTCGGTATGATTGACGCATCAGCAACTGGTTCGTCTACTTTTGACAAAACCTCAAATATTGAACTTGCACATTCTTTCTCAGAAAAAATCTTTTCATGATGATTTGTACCAAAATATCTACTCACATCCTTTGCATAGGCCGATTCATCAAAGCTTTTTTCATTAAAGCCAATAGAGAAAGTATCTACACTATCGCGATGTCTTTTTGCATAATATAAAATCGTTGAACTATCCAAACCTCCTGACAAAAATATTCCGAGTGGAACATCAGAGATAAGTCGCGATGACACCGATCGATCTAACATAGAATCTATATTCTTCTTTGCATTATCAAAAGTTTCATTGATTACAGGCTTATTTATATCCCAAAATTTATTTTTTTCGATTCTTTTTCCATCAAAAATCATATAGGTAGCGGGTTCTAGTTTGAAAACGTCTTTCCATATAGTAAAAGGTGTTGGAACATAATCATATATGAGATATTTTGACACAGAATCTATATCAATCTCTTTCTTAAAATATTCAGACTTCATAAGTGCTTTTAATTCTGAAGCGAATACGAAATGTTCACCGTCAAAAAACCAATAAAGTGGCTTTTTGCCTAATCTGTCTCTACAAAGTATCAACTTTGAACTTTGATAATCATATATAGCAAGAGCAAACATACCTTCAAACATACGAAAACAATCTATACCATATTCCTGATATGCATATATGATAGTCTCTGTATCTGAAGTACTTTTGAAAGTGTATTTCCCTTTTAACCTTTCTCTGATTTCGAGATGATTATAGATTTCTCCATTGAAGACAAGACAGATCTGTCTATCACTACTCCACATAGGTTGATGACCGAGCATGCTTATATCAAGAATAGATAATCGAGAATGTCCAAGACCTAATCTTATAGATTTATCAAAAAATACACCCCTATCATCGGGACCCCTATGAATCAAGGTGTCAATCATTGAAGAAGCCAAATCTTCTCTGTCAATATTTAGATATCCCACTATTCCGCACATATTATATATTTATTCTCTCAGCAATATCATAAGACTTTTTGTGCTGAGATTCATAATATGTTCTCATCAATATCTCTGATATGACGCCCATCGCAACAAGTTGAATACCAACTATAATAAATAAAGCAGAAAGTATAGGTAATGGGGTCGAGACAAAATCTCTCAAGTGAAATATCTTGAGAACTATAGATGCAAATCCTGCTAATAGACCCAAGAAAAAGGAGACAAATCCTATACCACCAAAGAAATGCATCGGCCTATTCATGTATTTATTCATAAATATTATGACAACCAAATCAAGAAGGACTTTAAATATTCTATTCATACCGTAATTACTTTTCCCATGCGGTCTTGGTTTATAACTCACTTCGATTTCGCCAATCTTTGCTCCATTCCATGCTGCATACGCAGGAATAAACCTATGCATCTCACCATAGAGATTTACTTCTTTCAAAATATCACTTCTATAAGCCTTCATTATGCAACCAAAATCATGAAGATCTACTTTTGTAATCTTGGAAATCAATTTATTTGCAAAAACAGATGGAATTTTTCTTTTAACAAATTCTTTAAATCCTCCATTCCATCTATTTCTTCTCCAACCAGAGACAACAGTATAACCTTCATTCATCTTGTCTATGAGAATTCCGATATCTCTCGGATCATTTTCCATATCACTGTCCATAGGAATTACAACGTCTCCACTTGCAAGACTTATTCCGGCAGATATAGCAGAAGTCTGTCCGCGATTTCTCCTAAATCTTATAGCTTTTATCTTTTCATCTTTTTCTGCGTACTGTCTCAATACAGAGAAACTATTATCCTTCGAACAATCGTCAACCGCTATCAATTCATAGTCATATTTATTGGCTTTAATAAAAGAATAGAAAGAATCAAAGAAAATTGGTAAATTCTTTGATTCATTATAGACGGGAATTATGACTGATATTTTCATGGTAATTTGTATATATAAATATTCGAACCCAATCTTTGCAATGAGAATATACCAAAATCAAAATAATTGCCAATCTGTTCGATATCTGGAACGAAAGTAAGGAATCTATTACCATTTTCAAACGATTTAATTCTGTTATTTATATCGATATGCGATGAATCAGTAATGAGAATTTTTTTGAATTCTTTTTCTCTTATCAGACTATTGTATTGTTCTTTTGCTTGTTCTGTCACAATAAGAGACTTGAAATCAGAATTTATCATGCCTGTAATATATGCATCGCACATAGTTCCACAAAATTGAGACTGAACAATTGATGAACTTATCTTATTATTTGGTAACTGAATATTTGAGAGATTTTCTCTCTTTACCATCACACTTTCATCATTCAGATTTTTCTTTACCCATGAATATACTTGATTACCAGTTGTCGGAACAGAGAGTAGAATCAAAGTCTTAAGAAGATATAATATCGCGATTATACTAATGATAATATTGAATCTATTTATCTTTATTTCAAGAGAAATAAATATTATTCCCAAGAATAGTCCAGCAGGAATCAAATATCTCAAATACGAATGAAGATCAGTCGACCAGCGAGCTACTATAGAAATACACAGCAAATAGACAATGAGATAAATAGCACCAATAGAAAACAATTCCTTTGATCGAATCTTCGTCTTATATAATATTGTAATTATAAATGAGATAAATATTAATGTATAAAGATTGAATATTTTGTATATATTGAGAATAAATGAATGCAAAATAGATATATTTGTTACCTTTGCTTGAGAAGACAATGTATAGTCATACAAAATACTATGAATTTGTGCATAAATACCTGATTTATTGATGAGGCTTATCAAAGCAAATAGAATGAAAGAGATGAAACAATACAGAAATACCTTTTTAATAAAATCTTTTCGATGTCTGACTCTATACAATATAAATAAAATACTTATGAGGCCAAATCCCATAACTGGAAAATTTGCAAATGCCAAAAATGAAAATAGTATCGAGATAAATGCATGTTTTGGAATATCTCTTTTGTAAAAGAGATATAGAAAATATATAGATATAAGTAAAAGTAAAATCGAAACAGGCCACACTTTTGTCGTGTGAAAAGTCGTAATAAATATCATAGATCCAAAGACTAGCAATATAGGATAGAGACTTGATTTGAAACTCAATTTTTCATATTCACAAATCTTATAAAAGGTATATACGCAAATTACAAATGCAATGAGTGATACCGCGCGCGATGTAAGATAAGAGAGATGAATATTTTGAAGCATAAATATCTTCAGATCCGAAACATGAAATCCAACAAATGGAAAAACAAGTACAAGTAAAGCGACAATAAAAATATAACTCAAATAATATGTGATTGTTCCATACAAAATATCTTGACCAATGGGCAAAATAGAATGATTTGATATTGAACGAAGCACACCCCCAGGAAAGAATTCATCAAATACTAGACCCGTCTGAGGTAATGCATACCAAATTCCAATCAAAGCTACAATTGTGGCCAGAATGATTGTAAGATTTCGGTTTTTCTTTACATTCTCTATCATTTATATTTTCTTGGCCAAAATATACATATTATCTCTCAGATTTATAGGTATTGATATTTGACCGATTGATTTACCTTTTACTCGATCTAATAAATATTTCCAGATCGAAAGTTTTTGCCAACGATATAGAGTCTGGAGTATATACTCAATGGTAAATTTTTTCCCAACACAACCTCTCTTTAGTATCTTAAAACCATTTCTTTCTAACAATAGTGAGAGGGATTTTTTATTAAAATACCAAATATGTTCTGGTGGCACTACCAAATGCCATCTCTTCTTCAAAATCCGAGCAATCAAACTATATGAATCAGGGGTATTGATGGCCAATAGACCCCCAGGCTTCAATATTTTATTTACTAGATTTATTTCAAACTCAGGATTTCTCATATGTTCTATGACATCCCACATGGTGACTACATCAAAGCTTTTTTGTATATTTGTATCACTCAATGTACCAGTGATTATATCTAATCCTTTATTTCGAGCTCTTTGAGAAGCATCCTTTGATATCTCTATACCAGAAACATTCCAGCCACGTACTTTTGCAAGCAAAATAAAGTATCCCGTAGCAGCACCTATATCAAACATATCTCTACCCAAAATCAATCTTTCAAAATCCAATATATGTTGAGTAAAGACTTTTTTCATGGCTTCTTTATCAAAATCATAATCAACATAACCAAAACCTTTAGTTGCTCCACTAAAGTATTCACTGCCATACACAGCATCAATTTGTTCTTTTGTTGGAATTGGATTTACAAACCAAGTTAGACATCTTTCACATCGCCTAATATTAAATCCATTCTTTTCGAAGAATTGTTTGTTTTTATCTTGACCACAGGCAAGACAAATTATATTGCTCTTTTGAATCTCATTTTCCATGGCGCTATTATTCCTTCTTTTATTATATGACTAGATATTTTTGATTCTCCTTCCCTTCTATTTTTGAAAATTATCGGTACTTCTGCGAATTTTGAACCCACCTTATGTAATCGATACTTTAATTCCATGATAAATGCATACCCAGAAGAATCCAAACTGTTCATGTCTATCTTCCTCAATTGATTCGTGGATATAGCATTAAAACCACCCGTACAGTCATTTATAGGCATTCCTGTAATTCTTCTACAATATAGATTTCCTCCCTTTGATAAAAATTTCCTCCACAATTCCCAACCCTCAGTATTTCCATGTCTTATATATCTAGAACCGATTACAACATCTGCTTCATTGCGTAATTTAAGTAATTGAGGGAGATAAGACGGATCATGAGAAAAATCTGCATCCATCATGACTATAGTATGAATATTTGTATCTCTGAGTAACATTTTGAAAGCATGTGTATATGCTTTTCCCAATCCTTCTTTTTTCTCTCTTTTTATTAGATTTATATTCTTATATATCTTTGCGAGTCTACCAACCTCATCCTGAGTACCATCTGGACTATTGTCATCGACTACAGAAATCCTAATATCTGGAAGAATAGTAAATATGCTAGGTATCAGATCTTTTATATTTACCCTTTCATTGTATGTAGGAATTACAATTGTTGTATTCATTACCGTATCAGTCTATCACCCTCAATAAATCTAGCAATATTGAGACAACGATTTGACCAGTCATATTGTTCGACCGCAAGTCTGCACTTTAGAGCCATTTTTGTGGCATTTTCATAGTCATTTATTGTATTAGATATTTTATCTCTCAAATCATCTATATTGTCTGCTTCAAAGAAGGTGACCAAATCATCATTTACTATTTCACGAATAGATGGAAGATCTGAAGCAATTATTGGTTTTCCCGTAGTCATATACTCAAACAATTTTAACGGTGAAGTAAAATACCGCGAAATATCCTCAATCCCACTATTTGGTAGTATCAATACATCTGCTTTGCTTTCATATATTGGAACCAAATCTATAGACACGTGTCCGATCATAAATATATTTGGACTCGCATATTTCATTGAAAAATCACTAATATCATCCTTTGTTCCTCCAATAAAGACGAAATTATATTCTGGTAATAATCTAGCAACTTGAGCCAAGATATGTGCTCCTTTCCATTTATACAAATGCCCTACATACATAATATTTATTCCTGTAGGTAGAGTCACACTATTTAAGACATTAATCTTTTTTGTAAATCGAGAAATATCTACACCATCTCGAGCTACCAAAACTTTTTTATCTTTATCTATCTTATAGACTTCATTTGATAGTGCATCCGAAATTGTTACAATTTTGCTTGCCATCTTTATAGCTTTTCTTTCTATGAAACCATGATTTATATTGTGAATCTCATATATACAATCCAATCCAAAAAAATGTGAGAAAACGGACACGAGACTATCTCTAGTATATATGACAGTATATCCATCTTTCTTTGCCCTATGTAAAGATAAAAGAGAGAACAATAAACTTCTCACTAAAAACCCGACGCTTCCCAATCTATTCAAAAAAAGAAAATCGTATATTCTCTTAATGTTAAAACAAATCTCTTTACCATAATATTTCTCAATAGTTTCTTTATCTTTAGTCTGCGTTGAGGTGACATATAAGGTCAATTGATCAAAATGTCTCGATAAATAAAAACAATTCTCAAATATCTGTAAACCGTGCGCCTTTTCTGTAGGCAGTCTAACCATTGTAATATAAGCTAATTTCATTTTTTCTTCAGAATTATATATCTATCTATTTTCTTTTCTTCAGTATAGTTTTTGAACAATTGATTGTCTACAAGACTAGCATTTGTTGCAATATAATCAATATTATTTGAATCTATGTATTTCAATGAATCTTTGCCAATCGGTATATTTTTTGCAAGATCAACATATTGATAATAATTCTTATTCTTTATGAAAGTGACCAATTCTGGCGCTTGATAGATAAAGAATATTTTATCTTTAATCTCCATACTTTCAAAATATTGAATCAAGCTCTTTGTCCTATTTGATTGAAATGAATGTGCAACCCATGATCTAAAGAATAATGTATATAAATGAATAGACAATATTCCTGCAAATGTGAGACTCAATACAATCTTTTTATACTTGTATCTATTCAAAATAATATTCAGATTTGGAATTATAAATATTATGCCCCACGTCTGTGCCAAGAAAAAATATCTATAATACGCTGGCATTCTAAGAAATGCCAGAAATATCAAAACTGAAAAAGAAACAACGGTAAGATAAACAAAGGACATTTTAATCTTATGTCTATAACACTGAATAATCGTGACGATAAATAATATGAGTGTCAGTACGCAATATAGTGGTTGAAAATCATGAAATATGAGTCTAATATTTTCCCAAATAGAATGAATGAAACTTACACTATGCGGATTTGAATATACTGAGAATAATCTTGTAAGGCTCGTTGGGGCAATTTGAATTTTATACCAAAGGAATATTGGCAGAAAAGCGCCGATAATCAATGCTATATAATCACACAGTCTAAGATTTGATATTTTCTCATGTTTATCTATATATTCACCGATTCTCAACAATATATATGCCAATATTAAGGCTGGTATTAATAAGATAAATATTGGCTTTGTAATGATAATAAGTCCACACATGATACCCATGAGAAATAAAAAAGATGTCTTGTTTAGCCTGTCTTTAAACTTAAGAAGAAAATAAAATAAAAGAGCCATAAAAAATAGTCCTGGAACTTCTCCGAGAACATTTTTACCATTTCCATATAGTGGCGGAAAAGTCGAAATCAATAGAAGGGAGAATATGGTTATATTTGTCTTTCCAAATAATCGTCTCAAAATAAGATAAACAAAAAATAAAAATGCCAGAATAAATATAACCATCACAAATCTTGCCTGAATTAGACCTATACCAAATATAGAAAAAGATAAGAATATTGGAATCGTAACTGTAGGACCAGTCGTAACGAGACTTGCTGATTCAGAGATATCTTTTGCTACTTGTATACCGATATCATGTTTGTCATACATATTTCGTGCTACAGAGATGATGATACCTTCATCCATCCATGTCGGTGGACTTTCAGCAATCTTGAATATTGAAAGAAAAAAGGAAACGGCAAATATACAGATTAGAACAATATGAAAATACTTATCTCTTATTGACTGCATATGTAATATCTATATAATTTGACCAAATCGCCTCATCGAAAATATATTCAAAAAAACTATCAATCCTCAAATACTTTGTGTATATTTCTCGAGCCAAATTTTGTTTTCTATTTATATCGGCTTCTGTCATATTGGAAAATGACTTGATCACAATATCTGATAAAGATTTTATCTCTTTGAGATCGATTTTGATTATAAAATCATCATAATTTATGATATTTGAAAGTGGTAATACACAATCAGTATCAATAAATATTGGTATCCTTGCTAGAGAAAGGGCTTCGTAAAATCTTGCCGAAAAATTACCATTGCCTTTTATACAGAGAGCGAATAAGCTTGATTTCATATTTTGTACAAATTCTTCTTCTGCCCTTTTTGTATCAATTTTTATTGTCTTTTCATTCCCTGAATATGAATCTCTTTCTATGAATCTATTATCCATTCCACTATGCTTCTTTAGAATCCTTAAAGCTCTGCGTCTCAACCAAAGCCCTTTTATCTTATATATTAATCTCCTATAAAACATAGCCTCGACTCTCGCAATCATATATTTTATAAAAGCTTTTATTGCGCTCATCTTTGAATCGAATCTCGTCCAACCACAAAATGAAATAGACGGTTTATCACTCCTTGGTAATATTTCAAAGCCATATTTTGTACCAAGATCGGGAGAATATGCAGGAATAATAAATTCATTGCCCAATAAATCACCTTTATATTTACTATTTCTAAATACAATAGTATCTCTCATTTTGACTGATGCATCATCATCACCAGGAAAAAACACTATGCATTTTTTATTGTTGAGATTGATAAGATTTTGACAATAAGACAAATATTCTCTATTTGCACGAATATAATTGTAATTGTGTGGAATGATAATATAATCCGCATCAACGATGTCTTGTACGATGCTTACAACCGGTTGATTCAAAATAGGATATCTCTCAGTAAAGCGATTCTGATATGAAATATTTAGATTTGGACGAAGAAGTTCGATTATTGGAACATTGTCAATTTTCTCTGTTAAAAATACTTTGATCATTTTTTTGCAATATATGTCATACTAAATCCTTCACGGAAGAAAGGATGAAATATCTTGTTTATCATATAGATCAAAGTGTAGAGTATAAAAGCAAAACAAACAAATATAAAATTCTTCATGGTTTTCTCTTTTTTATATCTCTTTACGAGATGCAATGAACCCAATTCATATTTGAGTGTTGGCATTTTATTTTTCCATTTCGAAAACATTTTGAGATTAAGCGAAGAAAATAGATACTGAATCGTCTTTGTCTTAAAATTTGAAAGATGATACGGCGGTTCGAGACTCGACCAAGGTATCTTAAAATATTTATATAATCGATAAGTCAGCTTTGACCAAACTGAATCAAGGTTTGGAGTAATTACGATTATATAGCCATTATCTTTCAATAAATCTTTGCATTTTTTTATCAATAAAACAGGGTCTTCTACATGTTCTATGACATCTCCCAAATACACATAATCAAATTTCTCACGAGTATCATAAGATTCGATAGGACCATTGAAGACCGACAGGCCGAGACTCAAAGCAAAATCTGCGGTCGATTTGTTTATTTCAACACCTTTGACATCGAGCCCTCTCTCTTTACAGAAAATCATAAATTCTCCATTTGATGAGCCAATATCTAAAATTGATTTACCTTGAGTCAGAGATATAAATCTAAATATTTTTTCTTGTTTATCAGTAGGTCTTTTGACAACGATCTTATTTTTCTTATTTTTTTGATAGTTATTTTTCTCCGAATATATCTCATTTGAAATATATTCACGATTTAAAGATGGATATACAAAGACAAAACTACATTCTGAGCACAAATAATGATCGTAACCATCTTTTGAAATAAGATATTTGGATCGACTCTTACAGATTTTACATTCGATATTATCCATGAAAGAAAGTATGAATAATAAATTCAAACCGAGCAAGCGAAGAATGTCGTCTCAATATCTCATCATATTCATTCTTCATATTCTTCCAATCAATATTTTGAGAATATTTGACGACGGAATCGATTTTATTCTTGAAATCATCAATATCATTAAATTCGTATATCCTTGAAAAATCAAATACTTTTTCAGGCTCTCTGTATATATCTATTTTCTCCGTGAACAATATACAGTTTGAACCTAATATCTCCCAAAAACGAGCTGTATCATATCCTCCACCACTTACAGAAATTCCGATCTTACTACGAGACAACAATCTGTAGAATTTTTCTTGAGCATCATTCTTTAAACCAAAAAAAGAATTTTTGGTCTTCTTTGTTCGTATTTTGTATTTTGAAGAAATGCTAGACAAATAATCGTTAACAAATGCACGTAGTTGAGGATATTCCTTTTGACCAAAAATACTCACAATATCTATAGGTCTTTCATTATTTTGGGCAAACTGAGTATATTTTCTCTCAATTCCAAATGTAAAAGGAATAATATCTCCCATATATGGCTTTTCTCGACGAAAATAATATCTGCATTTTCGAAGCATATCAAAATCTACAAAGCCTCTTCCGCGATAACTAGGATCTAAAAGAGCTTTTGTATTATCAATATCCAATCTCCTATTTAGACCGAGTTCCCCACCGTCCACAAAGACAGTCTTTTCCCATTCTGAAATATCATTTGCAAGATCATAATCAGTATTATCCTTACCATTTATAAATATTATTAAGTCGGCTTTCTTTGCAAATTGGACAAAATCATCTCTTTTCATAAACCAATTAGCAAATGATTTATCAAATTTATATAACGAACTAAAACCAACGACCACCTCATGATCCCTCTCACAATATTGAATCAGACCATCGATTATAGTATCTGCAAGATAATCTTTTTTAAATTTTGGTGTTATTAATGCAATATTCATTCTAATGATTTTATCAAACTATATACTATATTTTTCGGTGAATTACCTCTCGAAACATCTAAAACATTTTTTGAAATCAAATCAATATTTTCCCTTCTATTCAATAAAGACTTTATTTTGTCTGCTAAAGCAAGACCGTCTCCTACGGGAACCGTAAATATATTCTCTCCCTCTCTATATATCTCTTTCAAAGCATTTGATTCTCCTGAGATGATGACTTTGCCGAGCGCTGAATATTCAAAGACCTTATTTGGTATCACTCTATCGACTTTATCACTTTTCCCAAAGACTCCGAGACAGATCTCGGCCTTGCATATATATCTTGGTAAATCTTCAAATAAAACATTTGGAATGAGATTTATATTTTCTATTTTATCTTTATCAATAATATCTTTTATTTTTTTGTATTCCTGACCACGACCTATAATATTAAATCGAATATTTGTGCCCCTAAGATATTTCGCCGCTTCAGCAATATATTCTATGCCATGAAGAGGTATATAATGTCCATGAAAATGCACCAAGTTGGGCTCGCTTTGAATCGATGAGCAGTGTGATATATCTAGTGTTGTACCAACAAAGACTCTGATATATTTATCATTTCCACCAAAAGTCTTCTTAAAATATTTTATATGCTCATTTGTATCAAGTAGAACCTTATATGAAAGTTTTATAGAAATATAATCATACATATAATCTCTCAGGGCTTTCAAAGAAAATCGCGAATACAATCTTCGATCAAAAACATTTGAGTCATATAGAGATAGAAAAGCATCAAATATTATTTTTTTTCCGAGAAGCAAACGAGCGAGAGGTACTATCGTTTGTCCAGGAAAACATACTATTTTCAAATCAAAATTCTTATCTTTTATGGCTCTGTATTTTGATATCAAAAAGAGATATTTCTTTATTCCTTTGTGAATCTTAGGATCAATATTACATTCGACTATTTCATAGCCATTTTCTCTAAAGCCAATATTCAAGACTCTATTTCGAGCATAATCTCTATCATATATGCCAAAAAAGAGTACTCTTTTCATGATTTCAATTTTGAACAAATATTATCAATGAGACTCTTAAGAGAAAATCTCTTCTCTGCTATATCAATCAAATCATTTCTTAATTCATTGATATCGATATTCTTTAGATTTAGTATTTTTTCTTTGAGATCATCCGCATCAGAAAATCTGAAAACTAGTGATTGTGACCAATGACCAAAGACTTCTCTAAAAGCTTCATTTGAAGTAATGACAGGTATACCACAAGACATTGATTCTATAACGACTTTGTCCATTCCCCCCGTTGGTGTGAGATTTACCATGATATTGGAATCACAAATATAATCGATAAGTCTTTCATGTGGTACTCCTCCTATAAAGTGACAACGATCTTCAATATTTAGACTATGAATCAAATATTTCAATTCTTGTAAGTATTCAAAATCTTTTTTGTATATTGGTTCTCCTATCAAACTAAGTTCAACATTTTTACCTCGATCGGATAACAATGCTACACACTTTATCAAAGTCTTCAGATCTTTTATCTCAGTTATTCTGCCAATGTGAACAATCTTGATTGAGTCTTGAGTAATATTTACATCACTCCTACACTTAAATAGATTGGTATTGATACCGTGATTCAAGAAACGCGTCTTGTCTGTTTCTATTTGGAAAGATTCTTTTGAAGAGGTAAAAACGATATCTGTAAGAAGAGTTGCAACCCTCAGTTTGAGATCAACAGCTTTATGAACATACCAGAGAGATATTTTCTTTCTCTGTAATTTCCAAAATATGCCATAAAGAACTATGTAGATAGGATTCATATGCACAAAGACTGCATCGTATCTCGATCTAAGTGAAAAAGTGGTTTTATAAAAGGAAAAAATGACTCTAATCTTTTCAATATATCTTGCTAAGATCGATTTTCTATTTTTCATCTTGAGATTGTGTACAGAGACATTCTCTGGCAAATCAATATCTCCGACATGTAGTGCTATAACTTCTACACTTTCACACGACTTAGAAAAAGTCTCTATCCATTCATAAAAGAATCCTAGTGCGGAATCTTTTTTATCTACCTTCTGTGTGATTATCAATAATTTCATATTTATTAAATACAAATCTCTTGTATATAAAATAACTCGAAAAAGCCAAGATTATTCCGGTGATAAATTGGGACAATAAATAATGGAGGGTTACAATATCAGTAAAGAAATATACGAGTGCAGTGTTGAGGCAGAGATTGAGAAGAGAGATAAATAAATACAACAATCCTTGTCTATGAATATTATGATTCGATTTATCACCAAATGTCCAATATTTCTGCAAGAGGAAACTCACAAAAAATGCAATGATAAAAGCTAATATCGCCGATAAGACATACCACATCCCCACGATATCAGTAAATACATAAAGGAAGAATATATCGACGATAGCCGCAGAACCACCCGATACAATATATTTAAAGACTTTATATAATCTCGGATATCTCATTCTTAATCCAAGAATATTTGATATTAGATGTTGAATCATTTTTTTACATTATTTGAAACATTCAAAATCTCTTTCGAAATCTGATTCCAAGTATGGACAAAATCAAATGATTGAACCTTTTGGGCTTGTAACAATCTATTTTGTGGATTTGATAACCAAATGATTTTCTCGGCTATTTGTTTTGGATCACTTGGATTTACAAATATTGCAATGTCTTTGATTCTTTCATATATACCTGTCTCTTGAGTACAAATAAACGGAACACCCGCTCTGATCGAATCCATAATCATATTTGGACTGATATCACCAAGTGAAACGAGAATAACAGCATAGGAACGTCTAATCTTTTCAAAGAAATTATCATAATAAGCAACTCCTGTATCAAGCTCGATCGAATCAAATATCTTTTCTCTATCGATTTTTTCTTCTGCAATAGAAAATGCTTCCTTCAAAATATCGAGATTTTTCCATTTCAAGAATCTGGTGCCTCCTACAAAAGCTCTATTCTCAGGATTCAATGGATCGACTCTTTTTCCATAATAATTTTCAACTATTACATTTTTACTTTTGTCTAGACAATATTCGGATTCAAATATTTTCTTCTGCCAATCTGTACTAAATATTATTTTCTTGGCATTTTTTAATACTTTTTGAGTCAAATATCTCACCAATCTCTCTTTTGCTGTGAAATTTTTCTTGGCTTTATTGTAAAATTCTCGAAATAAAACCATATCTCCCGTTCTTTCCACATATGATTCCCACAAAAAATCACCGCCGGTTCTCACTATGTATTTTTTGCGCATAATTTTGCAAGCCAACATCGTCGGTACAGCCGCAGACCATGTATCGAGTACCAATATCAGATCAGCATTCCAACCTTTCCTCCATACTTTAGTAAGAAATAATAAATTTCGAATTATTGGTGGAAAAGCTCTTTCCCAACGAAATGCACAGACTTTGACTTCATGACCATCATTTTTCCAGGTCTCATAGAGATTTCTTGCATATTGTGCTGGACCCCCTATATCGGGTGGATATATACCAGTAGAAATGAGTATTTTCATTCATTTAGTATATTAGACGTTATCAAATAATACAAATACGAAAATGCTTGATCTATTTCAATATATCTGACAATATTTTGCTCAAATCACCTTTATCAAAAGAAGTGATCGTTGCTCCTATATCACGAGCTACTCCGACATCTGTAGAGACAACTCTTAGATTTGCAGCTACAGCCTCAACCATAGACATGCCATAACCTTCAAAATATGAAGTGTTGAGAAATACATCCGCAGTCTTATACATAGAATACAATTCTGTTTTATTTGCCCAAGGAAGAAATATCACCTGTTTATCGATGTTTAGTTTATGACACATTGTTATCAACTTTTCTTTCATTCTACCATCACCCACGATTATAAGACCTATATCTCTATTGCCATTATCTATGAGTATCTTCATTGCTGATATAGCCAAAGATATGTTTTTTTCTTCTGTTATTCTCGAAGCCATAAGTATAATCTTTCTAAAATCTGGATACTTATCTTTTAAATTGATCGTGATTGGAGCATTTCTGATTTCATCTTCATCGATCTTTATAGGTCGAACTTCGATAATATCTTCTTTTATGCCAAGTGAGACAAAATATTGTCTGACCTTATTTGATACGACTCTCATATGATCTGCATAAGGAATATTTATCTTCATCAATATCATTCTAAATATATTTAGGATGCTTTTTTTTATAAAATACGGGCTTCCAGGATCTGTATGGCACTGATATTCAAGATATATATCTTTTAGTTTTCTCTTTAGTTGCATCCCGACGAAACCTGTCTCAAACGGATCTTGACATGATACATTTCTCACATTTCGTCTTTCAGCGATAAATCGAGCTATAGACAGTGCCTTGAATGGTCGGAATATACGAAATCTATTTTGAGTCGGATATATCCATATATTATGACCTATGACGGTCTCCTTCTTGTCTTTTTTACCAAACACAACTATATGCACCTCATCCCAATCTTTTGCATATGCCTCTTGTCTTCGTCTCACATCACTATCTTTACTGAACAATAAATTGTCCGTACTAATGACGAGTAATTTTCTTGGATATGCCTTTGTTTTATCATCAATCATTAAAATATTGTTTTTATTTTCTCTGAAATATTATTCCAATCATATTTCTCTTTTATGAGATCAAAAGCATTTTGAACGATTTTTTCTCGGACCTCAGACATTCTCATTATCTTCATGACTCTATCCGCTATACTTTTTGGATTTTTTATTTCAGCAAACATACCAGTCTCACCATCAAATAGAAATTCGACGATTCCACCGACGGGTGTGCCGATTATTGGTATTTTGCATGCCATCGCTTCGAGAAATGATATTCCAAGCCCTTCGGATAGTGATGGTCTCACAAACAATTGTGATGAGACTAGATATTTTGGCAAATCTTCATGTCTCAAAAAACCATAAAAGACAACTCTATCCTGCAAACCCAATCTTCTCGTCAAAGACTTTAGATTTTGTTCTTCAGTGCCAGAACCAATGATCAATAATTTGTATTTTGTATCGAGATATTGAAGTGATGAAATTATGTCATTTATTGCATTCTTTATCACAAGCCTTGAGGTTGTGATCATTACAATATCATCTTTATCAAAGCCAATACTCTTTCGAATACTTATTTTTTCAGCTAATGGAATATCTATAGCAAATCGATCTATACTGACACCATTTGGAATCACTTCAATCTTGCACTTTGCACCCATTTCTCTCGCCCATTTTGCCAGATATTCTGATATTGTTTGAATATAATCCGCTTTTGTAAAAATCATTTTAAATAAAGGATAAAGTGGCAATGCTCTTCTTTTTATATATGAAATCGGATCGCCTTCTTGGAGCGTAAGAACAAATCTAATCTTTGGAAATAAAATCTTAAACAAAACTGCAGTAAAAGAATTGTATGATGCCATCATGGACCAGATACAATCATATTTATTTTTTTTATGTAATCTATAAGCTTTGAATAATCCCGTTAATAGAAAAAAATATTTATTTATATTTATATACCAAGGTATATCTCTACCCGCTTGAATACCTTTCTTTGCCCAACCAACTCTATAGACTCCAATATTTCCAATTTGTTCACTCTTATGTAAATCACTATTCATTCGAAGAGTAACCATATCAAAACTCACCTCCTCAAAAGGAATTCTATCTGTAATCTCCTTTATCGCAACCTCTGCTCCTCCGACAAAATCAGGATAATATAACGAAGCAAAGATTAGTACTTTTTTGGTTTTATCTGGCATGTATAAACGATACCACAACAAATCATTTATGCGAAGAAGGTAAAGTCTAGTCCTCCATCTTTAGGACTTTTTCCAATATTTCCTTTGGCACTTCATCTAAACTAAGTTCTTTTGATTTTCCATGACTATCATCTTTATCTTCGTGAATTACAACTGTACTCTTTTCTGGGGGGATATGATTGTTTGTAGGATTTGTTTTCTTTTCAACTCCCGCATCAATCTTTGAATTATTTTTGAGTGCCATAGCCCTCTCTATTGCGACTTTAAGGCTATTTATTTCATTATTACTAGCATTTTTCACATTATTGTTTTGATGAGGCTTTGATTTTAATTGATCGAGAGATACTGGTTTTACATATTCTTTATAATTTGATTCTGGTCTTTTTGTCTGTTCTTTTGGTCGTGGAGCTGAAATCTCTTTTTTTACTACTTCATCTTTGACCTCATTTTGAAATTTTGGACTCGAAGAGATATCTGTATTCTCCACCTTATTTGCATTTTGATTATTATTTATTTCTTTTGGAATATTGTTTGATTTCGGTTTCTCTTTCAATTCTTGCGGTACGACATATTCTACAAATTTTGATTCTTTCTTGGGTTTCTGATTTGCATTATCACCCGGCTTTTTATCATTTGATTCATGGAACTTTATGATCATTTCTTCGACTTTACTTCTCGGCTGTGCGAATTGTTTTCTCGAAGTTTCGATAATATCATTTACAAATGAGATCTCAGGATGCATGATTGGTGGAAGAGTGACAGCAGAAAATGGTGGTGAAGTGAGACCATCTATCATCAATTTCAAATATATTTGAGCAAAACCAAGATTTACAAGATCTTCAACGGTAAATTCTGGAGCAAATTCTTTTTCGAGTGCTTCTGCATCTGTCGCACCAATACGAAAAACTATCATTGTACCAACGTTACCAAATACTGCTGCTCGAACTACTTCATCCATTTGTTCAATATATTGGTGAGCTATCGTGAGATTGAGTTTGTACTTTCTGGCTTCAGACAAAATATCAGCAAAAGATGCATTGGCAAAATTTTGAAATTCGTCTACATATAGATAAAAATTTGGAAGAGTCTTCAAAATTCTATCCGGCACATCGGCTCTCGACATTGCCGCCAAATATATCTTTGTCACGAGCATTCCTCCCAAGAGTTTCATATTTTCATCTCCTATCTTTCCCTTTGACAAGTTGATGATGAGTATCTTGCCTTCATCCATAGCCTTTCGAATATCAAAAGTCGATTCTGGCTGACCTATCATATTTCTTATGAGTGGATTTGCAGTAAATTGACCGACCTTATTTTGAATAGCAGGTACAGCATCTTGAGCCATTCTTTCGCTATAGTTTGCAAATTCTTTTACCCAAAAAGCTTTTACTGATGGATCAGTAATATGATTTATGACTTCTTTTCTGTATTCTTTATCAGAGAGCATCTTGTTTACTCCGAGTAGAGTTGCTCCAGGATATTCAAGCAAAGAAAGAAGTGTATTTGTGAGAATATATTCCATTCTAGCAGACCAAGCATCAACCCAAATCTTTTTAAAAGTACTCATGAGGCCTGATACAACCAAATGTCTCTTATCTGCTTCTACATGCTCCAAGACATTGAAAGATATCGGATACTCTGTATCAAATGGTGCTATGTATATAACATCTTTTATTCTCTCTCTTGGCACATATTCGAGGAGTAGATCAGCTGTCTTTCCATGAGGATCGATAAAAGCCAATCCTTCACCATTTTGTATATCTTGAACAGCCATATTTTCGAGTAAAGTAGACTTACCCATACCGGTCTTTCCGATACAATAGATATGTTTAGTTCGGTCTTTGGCTTTTATACCAAATCTTTTTCTTCGATTGCGAGCATCAGTCTCTGCAAAATATGTAATCCTATTTTCATCAACTACCATATGTGAAAATTTTACCATAAAAAAAGATGGCCCGCACGCGCGGGTCATCAT
>CAZRJE010000002.1:5440-11810 GCA_964600335.1 uncultured Candidatus Saccharibacteria bacterium | reverse complement strand
ATGAACGTGTGTTCTGGATAAATAGACTACCACACATATTATATTTATGCAAGTCAAGTATAACAAAATTGTGGATATTTTTTTATTACAGTATCAAAATACAATTTTGTAAAATGATTAATTTATAACATTGAGACAAATATATTATCTCAATTTATATAGTTATTGCTTTTCTATCGTATTCACTGCCAGCATTCCAAAGCAACCACCCTTGAAGCTCACTCTTATTTACCGCATCTATCTGAGTCTTTATCATATTTGGAGAATATTCTGCTCCGAGATCAAATGCTTGAAGCCAAGGTTTTATCTTTTCTTTTGAAACATTTATTTGTTTTGCTCTTTCTATAGCATGATCCATAGAATATTTTATGACTTCATAAGGATATTTTGCAGGATTGTCATATCCCAAAAAACCTTTACCAAAATGTGATGGATAAACCATTGGATAAACAAAATCCACAGACTGCAATGCATCTTCGAGTACTTGACCAATACCCAAATCATCTTTATTTGTAGTTGTATAACCAAAAAAATCAACAGAAACAGGGGCATCTACATCTTTGAGACTCTGTTTCATATATATGAGAAAATCTTTTATAACTTCTCTTTTCGTACGATTATCCATCCATTTATAATCTATATCATCGACATTCCCATCTGATGGAAAACGAATATAATCAAAATTCAATTCATCAAAACCAAGATTATAAGATTCATGAGCAATAGCAGTGAGATATTCCCAGACTGGTTTTGCTCCAGCCTCAAGCCAAGCCACACCTTTTTTGTCTCGCCATGTTGATCCTGATTTTGATTTCACTGCCCATTCTGGGTGAATATTTACGAGATATGAATCCTGAAAACTAGATATTCTACCTATGACATAAATATTCTTATCATGAAGTTGTGCTATGAATGTCTCGATGTCACTAATTCTATTTTGAGTCGAACCAATATCCTCAAAATATTTTTTTGGAATATTAAAACTAATTCTACCTGTATAATCTTTTATATCGACAACTACCGCATTTATCTCACTACCATCGATGGTCTCAAAAAATTTCTTCCTAAAACTTTGAGACCCAGCGGCCCAACTCGATATGTAAACAGCTTTCAAAACCTTTGGAGTCTCTATATGAGTGTTTGTGGCATATATGACGCTTGCTGTATTTTGATTTCCAAAAGCAATTATCTTTTGAGGAAAATATTTTCTTACCATAAAGAAAATTCCAAATATGAGAGCAATAAATACCACACTAAGCATAATATTTTTCAATATACGCTTTAGTGTTTCATTCATACGATCAATTATTATCTTTTTTATATTCGACAAAAGGTCTATCTTCAGACTTTTTTTCTTTCGGAGAGACAAAACTATAAGCAAACCAAATGATCAATATGCCTGTAAGAACATAAAGTATGGAACTGATTCCTTGAGGAAAACCGATGTATTGAATAATAGCGACCCATATACCGATAATTGAAAGAATTTGTTTTTTTGACATACTCCGATTATATCAGAGTGAATGTACAATGACCACAAATTCACCGTGGATTTTTTCTGGATTATTTTTGAGTACGGATATTATTTCTTCAACATTACCCTGTATGACTTCTTCGTGGATCTTGGTCAATTCTCTACAAACACTCAAATTACGATTTACACTTTTAGCTTTTGAAATAGCCGAGAATAAATCCAAAAATTTTAATATTCTATGGACAGATTCATAACAGATACTTGTCCCTGTTGACTCAATCATATTTCGAATCATTGTCTCTCTCCCCTTTTTATGCGGAACAAATCCGTAGAAATGAAATTCACTTGAAGAAATACCCGATAGTGCGAGAGCGGCAATGAGAGCTGATGGACCAGGAATAATCTCAATCTTGAGATCGCCCTTGACGATTTCTTCTTTAAAATTTTCACGGATAGACCGAATGAGTGGCGCCCCTGGGTCAGATATGGTTGGCGTTCCTGCATCAGAGACCAAAGCAATATTTTTTTGTTCTTTTATAAGGGAAAATATCTGATTGATCTTTGTCTCATCACTATGAGAATGATAGGAAATGGTCTTTACAGGTATATCAAAATGATTCAATAATTTCTTTGTTACTCTAGTATCTTCACAGAGAATAATATGAGCCTCTTTCAACGTATTTATAGCTCTATTTGATATATCACCAAGATTTCCAATTGGTGTCGATACAATACTAAATTTTGACATAATATGACGATAACACAAAAGGTTGCTAAACTCTAATCTTCGTACTAGACTCTAAATATGAATAATGAAGGAAAAAAGAAAACTATAATATATGTGACTAGAGAATATGAGAGAGCGGCAGGAAAAAAAGTCTCGGAAGACTATCGTGTTGTAACAAATGCAACAAAGGATGCCCTTCAAATGGAAAAGCAATTCCCAGATTTTATCCTTACAATAAAAGATGAGGGTGGCAAAATATTAGGTACGAGTGAATTGTTAGCTCATCCAAAATTTAAAGAGAGATATTCAACAAAAAATAAAGATGATTTTGCTATCTTAGTCTTTAAAAATACAAAAAGGGTCGAAGAGAGTGCAAAAGAAAATGGCTGGTCTCTTATAAATCCAAGCGCCGACCTAAGTGAAAAAGTTGAAAACAAGATAAGCCAAATAGAGTGGCTTCAAAATCTGAGCGATAAATATCTACCACCACGAAGAGTTGCCCTTACAAAAAATATCGTATGGAAGGGTGAACCTTTTGTATTGCAATGGGCACACGGCCACACAGGCAATGGCACAATCTTGGTAAAAGACAAAGACTATCTCTTTAGAATAAAAGAAAACTTTCCTGAAAGGATAGCTCGTATAACAAAATATATAGAAGGCCCAACATTTACCATAAATGCTGTAGTCGGAAAAGACAAAATCCTTGCGGGAAATATAAGCTATCAAATCACTGGCATGTCACCTTTTACAAATAGTATGTTTGCTACGGTTGGAAATGATTGGAAGGTTGCAAATGAATTGTTAAATCTCGAGGATAAAGAATATATAGAAAAGATGATACGCGATATAGGTACAAAGCTAAATATTTCCGGCTGGAGAGGATTGTTTGGTATAGATATTGTCAAAGAAGATAAAACGGGCAAAATATATCTCATTGAAATAAATGCAAGACAACCAGCCTCCACAAGTTTTGAATCCGAATTACAGATCGAGAGACGAGAATCTGGCAACAAAGGTCTAACCACTTTTGAAGCTCACATAAGGTCCCTACTAAATCAAAATATAGACAATGAAATCATTCGAATCACTGACGGTGCTCAGATTGTTCTTAGAATAAATGAAAATCGAAGGACAATATCAAATGAAGTAATCCACAGATTAGCAACAATCGGCCTAAATACGATAGAATATCAAAATGAGAAGATAAACGAAGACCTTCTCAGGATACAATCGAGATCCGGTATCATGATGAAACATTCCGGATTTAACGATTTAGGATTGTCTATAGCAAAGATATTTGAATAATAATGATCACACATACTCTCTTACCACAATCTATGCGTGTTTTGTCTGATTATATTGACTTTGTTTTTCACAAAGCTCATGCACATATTCCCTATTACAACAATAAAACAAAAAGAGTTCGTGGAACTTTGAGGGTATATGTCGGAAAAGGAAATCCAAAAGATATTCACGATGAAATAGAACACGTCTTAATAAAATCTCATATCAAAAAAGAGGTTCTAACTGATGAGGCTCTACTTCAAATCTTAATAAAAAATAATATCGGTATAGATTGCAGTGGTTTTGTATATCATGTATTAGACCAAGAATGCATCAATAGGGGTTATAGCAATCTAAGCAAACATATTCGATTTGTCTATGCTACAAATATAATAAGAAAGATTAAATGCATACTAAAGCCTGCTCAAAACACAGATGTAAAGACATTGTCCCATGAAAAAAACTCAACTCAAATTGACCTAAACCATGTTTTACCTGGTGATATCATAACAATGACTGATAATAATGATGAAAATGAACATAATCATATACTTCTCATTCATCAAGTCGAGAGTCAAAACGGAATAACTTATAAAATCCATTATAGTCATGCGATCGCATACAATGAAGATGGTCTAAATGGTACAGGTATAAGACAAGGCATCATAAATATTACAAATCCAAATAAGCCAATATATGAAAATGAATGGACTGAGGGAGTCGATAATAGAATTCCTGAAAAACTGATAGAAAGAGCAAAACGATCTAAGACGGAAATAAGAAGACTTAATGTCTTTTCAGTCTCATAAGAGCTATAAAAAGTTATCATTTCATGATAATATAGCCTCATGCTTACTATACTTGAAGGCACAGCGGATCTGGCTCATATCATAGGTTTTATAGCTATATCAGCTATCATTTCCCTTGCATTAGCACCCATAATCATAAGACTATTAAATAAATTCCGTGTTATCAAAGGGGTGAAGACAGAACTTGCAAACATTGGCGTTCACAACGAAAAACACAATACACCTGTAATGGGTGGTTTACTTATCATAATCACTGTATTTATTATCACCTATCTCTTTAATTGGTCTAGAAGTTTTACATACGTACCTATTGGAGTCATGATCATATCCGCTCTATTGGGAGGAGTCGATGATCTTATGAATATATATGGTTCAGAGAGAAGATCGAGAAAATTGAACCATATAATAAACTTAATAAGAATTCATCATGATTGGAAGATGAGAATCTGGTATGCAATCACACTACCTTGGACAGTCTTCAAACGTATATCAGTTTGGTTTGGTTCTCGTCCAGGCAAAGGTATATTTGTACACGAGAAGCTCATACTCCAATTTATCGCAGGAACAATCACTGCTTGGTGGATATATAGCAAACTCGGTCCAGCGTGGCATTTTATATATTTTCCTTTTGGCCAAGAATGGAATGCTGGTTTCTTGATATTCCCAATTATTATATTTATTGTCATGTTTACAGCAAATGCTGTAAATATTGCTGATGGTATGGATGGACTCTCGGGTGGAATGCTTATTTCAACGTTTAGTGCACTCACAATACTTTCATGGATCAATGGCTTTGGTGAAATGGCTGTGCTAAATGCAACGATCGTGGGAGCTCTCATCTCATATACTTATTTCAATATCAAACCGGCCAGATTTATCATGGGAGATGTTGGATCTCTAGCATTGGGAGCTTTACTCGCCGTAAATACGATGGCAATAGGAGAAATAGCAATGCTTCCTTTACTAGGATTTATGTTTTACATAGAAGCGATATCAGTAGTACTTCAAGTATTATCAAAGAGTTTCCTTGGAAGAAAAATATTCAGGATGGCACCACTCCACCATCATTTCGAACTCAAAGGTTGGTCTGAAGAAAGAACAGTGATGAGATTTTGGATTGTGCATTTTGCTTTTGTAGTCGCAGGGTTCTATTTTGCTTTACACTAAATGAAATACCTTTCTTGGAATCAAAAAACAATAGATGATTATTCATTTGCAAATATAAATGCACAATATGAAAAAGGTTATGTAATGACGAGGATTTCAAAAGGTCTAATGAGTGAGACTCGTTCTTTGAGAGTTCCGATCAAAGATTTCAAATTGAGTAGTGAAAATCGACGAATACTAAATAAAATACAAAATATAAAATTGGCAACTATTGATTTACCTCATCCTGATTATCATTTTTCAATAGGAAAGGTTGCAAAAGATTTTTATGAAAATCGTTTCGGGCCAAATATCATGAGTGCTCAAAAAGTCAAAGAAATGTTGACGGATATAAGTAAAAGCAATTTTAATACTTTGCTTACATATTCGCGAGATAATACTGTCTTGGGATATGCTATAGCTCTTAAAACAGACAAGATACTTCATTATAGTTATCCTTTTTATGATTTAAAATCACCAAAAGACATGGGTCTTTGCATGATGCTAAATGCGATTATTTATGCAAAAGAACTTGGTCTTGAATATGTTTATCTCGGATCTCTACAGAGAAAATCAGATTCTTATAAATTACAATTTTCACATATAGAATGGTGGGATAATAAAGAATGGTCTTCTGATATTAATAGCGTCAAAGAAATCTTAAAAAATATCGACAATGAATAATTTACCGAAAAGTGTTCATGTGGTTGGAATATGTGGAGTCGCCACAAGTGCTCTCGCTATTGCTTTCAAAAATGCTGGCGTAAAAGTCACTGGTAGTGATAAAGGCTTTTTCCCTCCTGTATCCACAGAATTAAAAAATGCTAGTATAGATTTTCATGCAGGATGGCACCCAGAATATTTCGATAAAAATGATTTACCGGAAATATTTATCGTAGGTACAGCATCAGGAAGTCAAAATCCTGA
>CAZRJE010000002.1:4208-5340 GCA_964600335.1 uncultured Candidatus Saccharibacteria bacterium | reverse complement strand
CCAAGCCACTTACTCATGACAGGAATCTCTTGGGATCATGCAGATCTCTATCCTACCGAAGAATCATATCTAAACGCTTTTCAGAAATTGATTTTAGAACTCAGGCCAAATGGGTTTATAGTCGCTAATAACGATGATAAAAATATAAAAAAAATATTGGAACAATATTCAGGAAAGACAATCACTTACGGAAAAGATAAAGAAGCTCAAATATATTTTGACAATTTGGTAGAGACAAGAGATGGGCTGAAATTTAACATTTACAATCGAGATTCAAAAGAGATATACAGCATCACTTCAAAACTATTAGGTTCTTTCCAAGCAGAAAATATAACTGGTTGTTTTGCTATGGCACTAAATCTCGGAATCGATCCAAATCAAATCATAAAAGCCATATCCGAGTTTAAAGGTATGAAAAGAAGATTAGAAAAAAGGTATACAGGAGGAATCACAGTGTATGATGATATTGCTCATTCACCCGACAAAGCACGATCTCTTCTCAGAGAATTGCGTCATATATATAAAGGCAATATTCTAGTTGTATTTGAACCAAATATTGGTAGTCGAAGTGTAGAAATACTATCAAAATACGATCATGCCTTTTCGGATGCAAATGAAATCATAATACCCAGACTTACGAAATTAAAGTTGAGTAGCGATGAAACAAAATCAAAGCCAATAGATGGTGACGCTCTAACAGAGATAATAATAAAAACAAAACAAAATTGTACATACATTGAAGATGACAATACACTCATAAATACTCTAAAGAAATTTGCGCAGACAAACAAAGACAATGATTCAATAATTGTCTTTATGGGTTCACACGGCTTTCGGGATATGATTGAGGAAACTGTTACTTTCCTTCATCAACAATCTCTGTAAAAACCTCTCCGTTTGAAATGTTTTTGACAAGAAGTGTCATACCGCAATGATTGCATTCGATGATCATTCCTGCCATAAGCTTTGGATAAGCGGATAAATCAATGGTATTTTTGCACTCTGGGCAAATACACTTTGTTATATTTTGTTTTGTATCTTCTGTTATCATCTTTCAATACTAACCAAAAAAAGTTAATATGACAATATGAGACAAATCACACCATTTGAAGAATACAAGGAATTGGGACAA
>CAZRJE010000002.1:0-4108 GCA_964600335.1 uncultured Candidatus Saccharibacteria bacterium | reverse complement strand
ATCGGAGATAAACCACTTTGCATGATTTGTGGGCAATGATACAAAAAACGGTTACTGGAGAGATTTTACTGCACGGACAAATCTATCCCCCCTTTCTCTACGTGTTCCATCACCTCTAGCTCCAAAGCCTGGACTAAAGACTATTTTCTCTCCTTTATTTGTATTATCTATTGCCAATCTCACCGCCTCCTCAATATTTGGTGCAGCAATGATATTTATATCCTTCATCTCTTTTGACATTTTATTTCTCTCTTTCATAGTTCCACTACCAGGCAATGTGATGATGTTATGAACATACTGTTTCATCGTACTATAGAGATTAGAATAATCAGAACCTTTATCTGAGCCTCCGATTATGAGTGTTGTATTTCTATTTGCAGAAAGGCTCACGAGAGCAGCTATGGTTGCTTCTGGGTATATAGATGCTGAATCATTATAAAACTCTATGCCTCTCACCTTTTTTACAAATTCTATATGAGCTCTCAGAGGTCTCCATTCTTTCAAGCATCGAGATATATATTCATCACTCACTCTGAATAATTTTGCCGCTTGAATTGCAAGTGAAGCATTTTCTTTATCATGAAAACCTTTTGATTCAAATTGGATATTTTCCGGAATAATCGATGTCTTAGTCCTCAACATTTTGGCTCTCGTAGGAAAGCCTGATTCTTTGATAGAATCGATGACTCTATCATTTGCTACGATAAAGTTGTTATGAGTTTGATAAGTCAGGATCTCAAAAGGACTTGAATCATAAGCTGACTTGGGTAAGACGGTTGTGAAGATAGCAATATAAGGACTGATATGGAGTCTGTATAATTCTCGAGTCATCTCTTCGGCAACTCTCAGTACGACAAGATCGTCTCTCTTTATTTTTTTAAGATTTGATATTATTCCATCCAAAGATTCCGGATCCATGACAAATAACTGTCTTTCTTTTTGTTCACCAGATACTTGAGTCAACATCATAGATAGTATCGATGCTACTGTTGCCTTTCCACATGAACCAATAATTTGTACCAATATGACTGGCGGTGAAATCTTGAAAAATAAAGTTTCCGGATATTCTATAGGAATATTTTTTTGAATCGCTTTTTCTAGGAATAGACTATCTCTTGGATATTCATGTGACAGAATTATGAGATCCATATCCAACAAATCATCTTCTGGTATTTGTCCCAACACATAGTTTGCAAGACCTATTGATCGCAAATAAACTATGTGCTTTTTGAGTCTTGCCTCACTTTTCAGATCATAGACGGATACATATGCGCCTGATTTTATTAGATATTTTGCATCATTTACCATCTCTCCATGACAACCAAGTCCAATGATGGCAACTCTTTTATTTTTAAAAAAATCTGCTTTCATACATTAAATATAATATGAAAACCAGCTCTTTGCGAGTTACAAAATAAAAATAATATTAGCTAATGTTTAATCGTCAGTCTTCTATTTGAATTTCATTTGACTTAACAGTCTCATCTTCTCTATTTCTCTCCAAAATCATAAATTTTACTTTTATGAGTTCTTGCATCATTGCAATGAGTTTGAGCCCATCTCCTTCATCAGCATAACTCTCCATTACAAATCTAGATAGTTTATTTGTATATACTGTATACAAATCTTTAAAATAATTACTGAGTGTCTCATATTCAAAATCACTCATCTTTTTTGGAGATTTTCTCTTTGAGTCAATATCATAGACTCTCATTATCTGATTTGGCCTTTGTAAACCTTCGTACTCAACGATATCATGCTTCAATATCCCCTCAAGTGAAGGTGATATTATGTCATAATCCCGAACTATATTAAATTTCATTTAGACTTCTGTATGAATCTTTTGTGATGATGATATGATCCAAAACCGCAATCTGAAATACTTTTCCTGCCTCTTTTAGTCTCTTTGTAATGAGAATATCATCCTCACTTGGATTTAGATCTTGAGAAGGATGATTGTGAGCCAATACTATCGCAGATGCATTGCATTCGATAGCAGGTCGAAAGACCTCTCTTGCATGGATAATACTTGCACTTACTGTTCCCATTGATATGACTTCATCTCGAATGAGTCTATTTCGGCTATTTAGATATAGACCTCTCAAATGTTCCTTATTGAGATTTCTCATATCCTGCAGATATTCATAAGCATCTTTTGCATTTCGAATTACAGTAAAACCCGTCTTGTCCTTATCAAAAAATCTTCTTCCTAATTCTCCACAAGCCACGATCTGACAAGCCTTTGTGATTGGTATGTTGAGATTTTTTGCCAATT
The DNA here is from genome assembly GCA_964600335.1 of uncultured Candidatus Saccharibacteria bacterium. Taxonomy (GTDB): domain Bacteria; phylum Patescibacteriota; class Minisyncoccia; order Phycocordibacterales; family PALSA-1337; genus C7867-002. The sequence continues at coordinate 1,833 of CAZRJE010000002.1, read as the reverse complement.
CTTGAGCTTTCTTTTCTACAAATATACTGGTCTCTCCATATTCGCGAATAATCCTATGTGACATACTCATTACATCTTCTTTGACAGTGCCTGTATTTATAAGAATCGACATCAATTCTTCAACCGATAAAGCTTCTGGTCCAAATCTAAGAAGTTTATCTCTCGGCCTATCTTCATTTGGCAAATCATGAATCGTCAAAACATAATCATGTTCTGATTTGTCTATGAAAATATTGTAATTCGGTATGCTATAACTCTGCATACAAACATTATACTATATAGTCTCAACAAGAATAAAGTTCGTTTCTCTCGATTCTCCAAAAGGCATTCCTGCAGCTATCACCACTTTATCCCCTTTCTTTAACAATTTGTTTTGAGAAGTAATGTCTCTCACAATATCCATTATCTCAGATACAGTCTTAAATGTTGGTACTACCATAGGATAACAGCCAAATGACAACATCAATCTCGATATTTCGCTTGGATTATCTGATAAAGCCAATATTCTCTCAGCTGGTCTATATCTAGCTATCATCTTTGCCGTGCGACCAGATCTGGTAAGAGCCACGATTAATTTTGCTCCTATATTGTGTGCCGCTCGAACTGCTGATTGAGAAACAACATCCGTAACACCGTGTGATTCATCATATTCCGCAATTGTATCTCTGGTGTATACTTCACTTTCAATTCTTAAAGCCACTTTTGACATTACAGTCACAGCTTCGATAGGAAAATCACCTAGAGTGGTCTCTTCTGAGAGCATGATTGCATCAGTACCATCTATTATTGCATTTGCAATATCTGAGACTTCAGCACGTGTCGGAACCTGATTTTTTATCATTGATTCAAGCATTTGAGTTGCTGTTATCACAGGCTTACCGACTTCATTACACTTTCTAATGATTAACTTTTGTACTATAGGCACTTCTTCAGTTGGAATTTCGATTGCCAAATCTCCTCTAGCAATCATGATTCCATCACTCAATGCTATTATTTCATCGATATTTTCTAGAGCTTCTGGTGTCTCTATCTTTGAAATGATTTGTGCTTTACAACCATTATCAACCAATATCTTTCTTAAATCGTTTACATCTTGTGCTCTCCTTACAAAAGACAAAGCCACAAAATCTACTTTATTTGCAATACCAAATTTTACATCTTCTCGGTCTTTATCAGTGAGAGCACTGATCGAAAGATTTGCCCCAGGAACATTTACACCTTTGCGATTTGAGAGACGTCCTCCGATTATGACTTTTGTGACAATATCACTACCATTAACCTTTGTTACTTGAAGTTTTTTTGTACCGTCATGTAGCATTATTATTGTACCTTCTTTGACTTCTTTTGGAAGATTTGGATAATTTACATGGACTCTTTTTTCATCACCTTCACATTCTTCTGTGGTTAAAGTAAATTCTTGCCCTTCATGCAACATGATAGTACTGTCTTTGAATGTTCCGATTCTGATCTTTGGACCACACAAATCCTGCAATATTGCTATGGTCTTCCCTGTCTTTTTTATTATTTCTCTGATTGTTTCGACTCTCTTTCCGTGTTCTTCATTTGATCCATGTGAAAAGTTTAATCTCGCAACATTCATACCCGCTTCAACGAGAGCTAATAATTTTTCTTTTGACTCTGTTGCCGGACCGATAGTACAAACGATTTTGGTTTTCTTTCCTAACGTCATATTTTTATTTTGTTTTATTATGAAAATAATAATAACACATTTTGATCGTATTAACTAGAAATATCAATCTGGGTACTCCATCAAAGTGCGCGCGCTAGGGGTCGAACCTAGGACCTTTCGAGTATCAGTCGAATGCTCTACCA
>CAZRJE010000001.1:25489-33844 GCA_964600335.1 uncultured Candidatus Saccharibacteria bacterium | reverse complement strand
CAGAAATTAAGAAAAGTAAAATTTCATACCCCGATTTTTGGGTATTATGCCTAATCACGGTACATCCTTTGAGGACAGCCCCAGCGATCTGGAGATTTCTTTCAGTGTCATCGATGACCAATACCGAATAGGATTTTTTGAACTCGACAACATCCTTGAACTCCGGCAAGGCCTCATCCGCCGGCTTAATGGCTTTGTTTGCCATGTGCTCTTCGAGCACTCTTAAAAGGTATGGGATGCCCTTACCTTCTGAATCAAACAGTCGAAATGTGTCAATGACACACACATTCGCCGGTTGGGATTCGGCGAGTTTTCGCTGACCAGGTACGTCGAGAACACAGAAAAACTGTCTGTCGTTGTAAACCACACGAAGATTACTCGAATTGACAAGAATCACAAGATCTGCCGACCTCTGATTAGAGACTTCTTCAATGAGTATGTGCTCTATTGAGCCAAACACCATCAAGAATGCTTTGCTAACTGGTCCTGGATTATAGGCGTATGTTTTTATCTTCATAATTCAACGTGCTCTTTAACTTAATTCGTTTATTTCTCTGTGTTTATTTTAGCATACTACAGCATATATGGCAATTGCTGTCTAGTGTGTCTCAATTAAGCAGAAAAGTTAAAATGCAATCATTAAACCTAAGTATATATATCATGAAGAAAACATACATATTCATCGCAGTAATTGCAATTATCGTAATAGTGATTGTCTCAATCAAAGATAATAAATCGAATACCCTAAATATTGGTGTCATATCTCCCCTATCCGGCTCAGCTTCAGCATATGGTGAACCAGCATTAAACTCAATTTTGATTGCACAAAAAGAAATAAATGATTCTGGAGGAATTCTAGGAAAAAAAGTAAATCTAATTATTGAAGATGGAAAATGTGATGGCACAACATCTGCAACTGCCGCACACAAATTGATAGATTTGGACAAAGTACCTGTCATACTTGGTGGACATTGTAGTACCGAGACGCTGGCAATAGCTCCGATTGCAGAAAAATCAAAGACAATCATCCTTGCATCCATTACCTCATCTCCAAATGTTACGAATTCTGGCGAATATATATTTAGAAATTCTCCATCGAGTGAGTTCTTTACCGCCAAATCTGCTGATTATGCTTTTGCAAAGGGATACAAAAAGATCGCAGCGCTATACGAAAACAAAGATTTTCCAGTCGGAGTCTTTAATGCGTTCAGAGATCAATTCACAAAAAATGGAGGTCAGATAGTTTCAAATGATGCTTTTAGCTCAGATGTAAACGATTTGAGAACATATTTAAAGAAGATCGCTACTCAAAAACCTGATGCAATTCTTTTTGCAGCTCAAGGACCATCTCTCAGCGTAACTTTCTATAAGCAAATGAGTGAACTTGGCTTATTGAATAAATATCCCATCATAGCTGGTCCGCAATCAGTTTCGCCTATGATAAATCAACAAACAAATGGCTTGTTAAATAATCCAAATATTGTTGCGACAGATGGTTATGTAAATCCACAGGATCAAAAGACAAAGGATTTTATCAAGAAATATATCGACTCTTATCATGAAATACCACCAACAAATCTCGCTTATCTCGCAACTTCATATGATGCACTTTTTATGATAAAGGAAGCAATGGAATCATGTAAAAGCTATTCCAATACTAAGTGCATAAAAGAATATCTCAGTAATATAAAAGACTGGGTAGGAGCTGCTGGTAAGATAACTCTTGGAAGTCATAGTAGCCCAGTTACTCCTATTGGTCTGCATTACTTCGAAAGAGATGGTAAAGAAAGTTACTCAGAATTGAAGTAACGGCAGTATACTGCTATCTGGAAAATTTAGAAAACGTAAATTCCCTTTTCCCCTTTGTCATATATATTTTTTCTGCTAATATTCAAGAATAAAAATAATTATTGAATATTTTCATGGACACAGAAAATCAAAATCCCGAAATCGATCAGACAATCAATACGAATAGTATTGAAAAAACTACTATTAAATCTAATATTTTCAAAATACGTATACCCCTTCCTATCGTCATAATATTACTGATTGGAATCTCATTCATCGTCATCGCTGGCACGATAGCCTATTCAGAGAAAATACGTGGCATATCATACAATATAAATATTCAGGGTACAGATGGAAAACAAATACCACTTACTTATGGAGCAGAGACTGCCCTATCGAATCCCGACTATTTCAATAGTGTAAAATCCGAATTTATAAAAGATAAAGCCGATTTTATAGAGGCTGATCTGTCAAAAATGAAACTCAATGTATATAAGCAGGGTGATGTGATTCTCAGTGTAAACATAGCTACAAAAGGCCGTCCTGGATCATGGTGGGAAACGCCTGCAGGTATATACAAGATAAACCGTATGGAAGCAAAACATTTCTCAAGTATAGGACATGTTTGGATGCCATATAGTCTAAATTTTCAAGGCAATTTCTTTATTCATGGACATACATATTACAATGATGGAACTCCTACTTCAAAAGCATTTACAGGAGGCTGTATAAGACTAGAGACAGATGATGCAAAGAAGGTATACGATATAGTGACAGTCGGAATGCCTGTACTTGTCTATGAAAATTCATTTTCTTCGGACAATTTCTCTTATTCTAGTGAAATATCTAATATGAATTCAGATATATATTTGGCAGCAGATCTCGGAAACAATCATGCATTCACAGGAAAAAATACAACTGAACAAGTACCAATAGCATCTATAACAAAACTTATGACAGCTATAATAACGACGGAATATATAAATCTAGACAATTCTGTCACGGTTCCTGAAGAAGCAATAGTCTATACATCAAAGGCAAGATTGCATGCCGGTGAAAAATACAGAGTATATCAATTACTATTTCCTCTACTCATGGAATCATCAAATGAAGCAGCGGAGACGATTGCAAGAGCTTACGGTAGAAGCGCTTTTGTAAAATATATGAACGATAAAGCCAAAGCTATAGGCATGACACATACAACATTTGTTGATCCAAGTGGCGCAAGCGAAGGAAATATATCTACTGCCGAAGATCTATATATGCTCGCAAAGTACATATACAATAGTCGAAGTTTCGTACTCGACATAACTAGTGGAAAACTAAAAGCAAATGCTTATGGAGATAGTGGTTTCAGCGGTCTGGGAAATTTCAACGATTTTGTAGACAATGAATATTTTGTTGGTGGAAAAAATGGCAAGACAACCGCAGCACTCGAAACAAATATATCTATATTCAATTTTCCTTCAAATGGCACAAAGAGACCTATCGTACTTATCGTACTAAAGTCAAAAGATGAAAAGAAAGATTCTAGTCTATTACTTAATTTTGTATTAAACAATTTCAAAGAAGTCAGTTTGACACAATAGAAAACCGCTCACTTGGAGCGGCTCTCTATTTATTTCTTTGCTAATTGATTTTGTGCCCAACATTTCGATGAATATACCCAAGGATCTGCTCCTTGTGTCTCATAAAGATGTTTAGCAAAAGCTATATTTCCGTCTGTAGTGTATATATCAAATCCAAGTTTCTTGGCTGATTCACCATTGTACTTTTCATTGATCTGCATAACACCGACATCATCGCGGTTAGCTTTACCACGAAGCACTTTACCATCTGAGTCATATTGCCTAAAAGAGGATTCACATCTCGCAATATCTACTAGTATGGGAGTATCCTTAAATTGTGTTTTAAGATACTGCTCCATGGCTTTTGGATCCATAATATTTGATTTTGTTGGAACAGTCTCTGATACAGCGACTTGATTTACTTCTTTCGAAATATTGGCTGTATGTACGTCACCTTGCTGCGAACCATATAACGAAGTGACAAGGAACACCACACCAGTTGTAAGTTCTATCATAAATTAAAAAGTGAGCTTCATAGGAATGATTCCTACTTACTCACCTGTACTAGTGTAGCATGCCCCAACCCTTGTGTCAATATCACTTTTGTGTTACTATTTTGGCTCTATATAGCCATCTTTTATCACCTTAACTGTTTCTACCTAACAAAATACCTCAAATAAAATGACCTGAAATACCCCCAAATAGCGATGGAACTTGCTTACCTCAAACAATATGTTATACTCATCCTACATAAAACAATTATATGGCACATAAAAAAGCAGCAGGACAATCAAAAAACGGTCGTGATTCCGGACCACAGTATCTAGGAGTAAAGCTCAATCACGGTCAAAAGGCTGAAAGAGGCCAGATAATCATTCGTCAAAGAGGTACTTTTACTCTTGCTGGAAAAAATGTATCTATGGGTAAAGATCACACTATATTTGCTCTAAAGAGTGGTACAGTAAAATTCGGAACAAAGAGAAAGACGAGTTTCAACAATGACATTGTTCGCAGAAATATAGTTAGCGTTGAATAACTCTATCTAGGCCGAGACAATTTCTAGGTCTATTTTACAATCTACACTGCCCTTTTTTATTGATATAGTATGATTTCCAGTTGATTTTATAGGATTTGATATATCTATAGATTCAGGACTTATCGGTACTTTGTATTCCTGATCTATGATTTTCGATAGTGATTTTGAATCTAGACCAGCAAAAAGATGGCCTTTTGCATTTGCTTTTACCTTTATAACTATTTTTTGACTGTTTAATTTGTCTATATCTTTTCTAAACAAATCATCTTGAATCTCTTTCTCGGCTACTTCTTCCCTTTTCATGATTTCCACTCTTTTGAGTGCAGAATCAGTAGCTATTATTGCCTGACCTCGGGGTATGAGCATATTCATGGCAAAACCATCACTCACATTTTTGACTTCGTATTTCTTTCCGTATTTAGGAACATCTTTTGTGAATATTACTTTCATTTTATTTGTTTAATTCTTGTAAGGCTCGATCTAATATAGCATCTTTACCAGCCTTTTGATCAGGTGGAACGGTGACTTCTATATCTGGTACGAGTCCTCCACTTGAGAGATTGTGACCATTTGGAGTCAGCCATCTTGCGATTGTGACTTTGAGCGAGGTGTCGGATGTCACTGGTACTAATTCTTGGACTGATCCTTTTCCAAAAGTCTTCGTACCAACCAACCGCGCTATACCATGCTGAGAAAGAGCTCCGGCAACTATTTCTGATGCGGATGCAGAACCTTGATCAACCAAAATGAGCATCTTAAGATCCCGACCAAAAACATTGTAACCTTTACTTCTCATAATATTTGGCGCTCTGTTTCGACCAAAATCCTCAGTAACTACAATATCTCCAACAGGTAAGAACCATGAAGATATATCCCATGCGGAATCCAAAAATCCTCCTGGATTACCTCTCAAATCAAATATGAGCTTGTGTTTACCAGACAAGATAAACTGTCTCAGACTTTGCCTGAACAATTCTTGTGATTGAGCTGTAAAAGTATATAGCTTTATGATAAATACATCTCCTTTTTCGCTAGTTTCAATGGTTGGAATCTTTATAATATCGCGAATGATTGTTCTTTCTACAGTCTTTGAGGCACCCAAAGGCATAAATGTTATCTTTATTGGTGTTCCCTTTTTGCCTCGAATCAGTTTTACAGCTTTATCGACTGTCATATCATTTGTCATTGTATTGTCGATTTTCAATATGAGATCGCCCGCTCGAACACCGGCATTGTATGCTGGACTGTCCTTTAGAGGAGTGACAACCTGAAGCTGGCTATTTTTTATGGCAATTTCCATTCCAACACCTTCAAAATTTCCTGATATATCGTCTTGAAACATTTTTGCTTCTACAGGAGGAAAGAATACTGTATATGGATCCTTGAAAGAAGATGCAAGACCTTGAATAGAACCATATATCTTGTCTTCAACTGTACTACTGGCGGCAGTGACAAACTTTTCATCCAATATCTTCCAAGCTTTCCAATATGGCTCAAAGGCTTCCGGTCTAACTTGGGTATCATCAATATAGTTTGCATAAGAGAGACCCTGATTCAAACCCTTATGTCCAAATAAAAAGCCTATAGCAAAAGCGACCACAACACTCGGAACCAAAACGAACGAAAAAAGATTTTCTTTATTATTCATATACACAATTATTACATATTGGCGGATAAGTGCAAAAATGATAATCTATACATATGACAAATACTCATTCATACAAAAACGTTGCTTGGATCGATATGATATCTCCAACAGAAGATGATATTTCAAATATTGTAAAGAGATATTCTCTTCATCCTCTAGTCGGAGAAGAATTACGCTCAAACAATACTCTGGCAAAACTCTGTGTCTACGATGAATACGCCCTCATTGTTCTCACTGTGCCAACGAGGGTCAATGATGAAGGGTCATACAAGATCGTCGATAGAGAAATAGATTTTATTCTTGGTAAGAACTTCATGATAACAAGTAGGACCACTGCGATAGATTCGATCGAATACTTTGCAAAAATTTTGGATACAAACAATATGCTTGGAAAAGATGAGAGGATCGAACATGCCGGACATTTATTTTATTTTTTAATGAAAAGACTATATCAAGGCATGATTGACGATATTGAAAATATAAAAGATGCCCTAGTCAGAGCTGAGTCACAAATATTCAAAGGAAATGAAAGAAAAATGGTCGAAGTATTGTCCATGATCAGCCGAGAATTGATTGATTTTCGTCAGACAACTCGCATTCATAGAGATGTATGGGAAGAAATGCTTCAAAGTTTCGATAAGAGTTTCTTTGGTAGAGATTTTACTCCGTATGTCAAAAGTATAAAAGATGAATTTAATAAAATAAATGAGCTTTTGCTAAATACAAAAGAGCTGTTGGTTGATTTGAGAGAGACAAATGATTCATTGCTGGATACAAAACAGAATGAAATCGTTAGAATTTTGACCTTGGCCTCATTTATATTCTTGCCTCTCACATTTGTTGCCTCTCTCTTTACTATTCCTGGAATAGACGTACCGATGACCACTGAAAGATGGCATTGGTTTGCTATAGTTGGAATTATGATTATAGTTTCTGTGTTTACTGTGTTTAAGTTTAAAAAGATGAAATGGATGTAATATGAGAGAAATTAGACTATACAATACTCTAGGAAGAAAAATTGAGATATTTAAACCAATCAAACAAGGTCAAGTCTCAATGTATCACTGTGGGCCGACGGTCTATGATACACCCCATATTGGTAATTATAGAACTTTTATCCTTGCCGATATTTTGAGGAGAATATTCGAATACAATGGGTACGAAGTCCACCAAGTAATGAATATTACAGATGTTGATGATAAAACTATTAGAAGGTCGCAAGAAGAACACATAACACTCAAAGAATTAACATCAAAATACGAAAGTCTCTTTTTGACTGAACTAGATGAATTAAATATAAAGACTCCAAAAAATTTGACTCGCGCAACAGATTATATCGATGAAATGATTCGAATCATTGATAAATTGATAAAAGATGGTTTCGCGTACAAAGCCAACGATGGAGTCTATATGTCTGTCGAAAAAATAAAACAATATGGTGAATTGGCTCAATTGCCTAGTATAAATAAAGACCATAAAGTAGCAAGAATCAATAATGACGAATATGACAAAGAATCGACTTCAGATTTTGTACTATGGAAATTTGAATCCGATCAAGATGGAGGAAATGCGTGGGATTCTACATTTGGTAGAGGAAGACCTGGTTGGCATATAGAATGTTCAGCAATGTCCATGAAAATATTGGGTCAAGAAATTGATATTCATTCAGGTGCTCAAGATTTGATATTCCCTCATCATACAAATGAAATTGCCCAATCAGAAGCATTTAGTGGCAAACACTTTGTAAATTATTGGGTGCATGGAGGATTTATGACTATCAAGCTCGATAAAATGTCAAAGTCCAAAGGAAATATTACAAAAATTTCTGATTTGAAAGATAATATGATTTCTCCCCTCGCTTATCGCTATTGGTTATATACTGCACACTATAGGTCGACGATTGATTTTAATCTTGATGCTCTAAAGGCGTCTCAAACCGCACTTATAAAACTTATGAATCATCTCATAAATTTTCCAGAGAATGGTGAAATTAATGAGAAATACAAAGAATTATTCATAGAAAAAATAAACAATGATCTCGATTTACCTAAAGCCATCGCTCTCGTATGGCAGATCATAAAAGACGTTACAGTATCTGATGCAGATAAAAGAGCAACCATACTCGATTTTGATAAAGTATTGGGTCTTGGCTTGGATAAACTACCGATTCAAAGCGAAAATATCACTCCTCCAGAAATTCAAGTCTTGATCGAAGCTAGAGATGAAGCACGTAAACAAAAAGATTGGAAAAAAGCCGATGCTATGAGGCAAGAGATCGAAGATCGAGGCTATGAAATCCGTGATGTGGATGGAAA
>CAZRJE010000001.1:0-25389 GCA_964600335.1 uncultured Candidatus Saccharibacteria bacterium | reverse complement strand
CTATGAGGCAAGAGATCGAAGATCGAGGCTATGAAATCCGTGATGTGGATGGAAAAACTATCGCTATTGAGAAATAGGATATTTGATATCAATCTTGAGCACGGTGATTTTTTGTGATTTGCTGTTCCAACTCTCCTATTCTTCGATACAATCTTGTCTCCATATGATCAATCCTAGATTCTAATCTCTCGATACTTCTCGCAATAGAAACAGCCAAATCGTCGGCACCCTGAAATACCAATCCTTCTATCAAATCTATATCTTCTTTTGTTAATTTCATGTTGAAATATTAATCTTTCTGAATCAAATTTATATAAAGAGTATATAAATAGTCATTAAAATATGAGTAAAATATTTATAAAGACAAGATTGATTAATTCACAGCTTTTCCACTCCTTATTCATATGTTGCATTCAAATATTATATTTTTACTATGATAGAATTCAAATATGAATCCCAAGACAACATCACCATACTTCAAGACAAAAGATCTTCGTATACCACCTCAAAATATTGAGGCCGAGCAAGCCTTGCTTGGATCTATTGTATTGAGACCCGAATCAATATACGAGATATTGGATATTATAAATGAACATTCATTTTATAGTAATCAAAATAGGACTATTTGGAATGCGATCTTAGAATTGCATCTAAAGAGTGCACCTATAGATATACTCTCCATATCAAATAAGCTTAAAGAAAAACAACAATTAGAAAATATCGGGGGCATGACATACCTCACTGAAGTAGTAAACTCCGTCCCTTCTTCGAGCAGTATTACATATTATGCCGAAGTGATAGAAAAGAAACATATAATGCGAGAACTCATAAAAGCCGCGGACAATATATCAGGACTAGGCTACAATGAAGAAGCAGAATTACACGATCTATTGGAACAAGCAGAAAAAACCGTCTTTGAAGTCACAAACAAGACTGGCTCGAGAAAATATATTGCAATGAAAGATACCCTCGACGAAGCTTGGACGAGAATAGAACATCTCCATGAGACCAGAAACGAGGTTCGAGGTGTTCCAACTGGTTTTCAAGAATTGGACAATAAACTCGCTGGACTTCAAAAATCAGATCTCATAATTCTCGCTGCTCGACCTTCTGTGGGAAAGACATCTCTTGCTCTAGATATTGTCCGAAAGTCTGCAGTAAATCACAAGATTCCAATCATGGTATTTTCTCTCGAAATGAGCTCACAACAACTCGTCGATCGTATGCTCTCAGCCGAATCTCAAGTAGATGCTTGGAAGATTCGTACTGGGCACAATCTATCAGTAGAAAATGATTTCAAAGCTATAGGTACTGCTATAAGCAAGCTTTCCGAAGCGCCAATATTTATAGATGATACTCCTGGAAACAATATCGTAAAGATGCGCTCAGTAGCAAGAAGACTAAAAAATGAAAAAGGATTGGGACTCATAGTTGTAGATTATCTCCAACTCATGGTTCCCTCTTCGCAATACAAAAACAATGACAATATTGTCCAACAAGTAACAGAGATATCGCGTTCTCTAAAGAATCTCGCTAGAGAGCTCGAGGTGCCCGTACTCGCTCTATCTCAATTGTCTCGCGCGGTCGAACAAAGAGGTGGTAAGCCAAGACTATCTGATTTGAGAGATTCTGGTTCTATCGAACAGGATGCTGATGTTGTGATGTTCATTCACCGCGATGCAGATCAGGATCAAGGAGGACGAAGAGAAGAGACCGAGATCATGATAGAAAAACACAGAAATGGACCGACAGGTACAGTAAAATTGTACTTTGATAGCAAGAAAACAACATTTCTATCTGTAGACAAAGCAGATTTTGGAGATTTTGACGCCAAACAATAGCATGGAAAAACAAAAGCATCTCGAACAATTTTTCTTGAGATTTCCCGGTATTGGGCCACGACAAGCCAAGAGATTTGTATATCACCTAATCAATCAAAGTGATTCATACATACGTGATTTCATAAATTCTATTTCTGAAATGAAAAAATCCTCTCACCGCTGTGAATTGTGTCAAAGATTATATATAGATGAGCATAATACAAAGATGCAAACTAAAAGATGCGGTATTTGTTCTTCACAAGATAGAGATATTGCATCACTTATGATTTTGTCCAAAGAATCTGATTTAGAAAATGTTGAAAAAAGTAGTGCTTATAAAGGTTTGTATTTTGTTATCGGAGGCATGATACCTCTCATGGAAACTGAATACGACAAGTATATTCGTCTTTCAAAACTTATTCATAGAATAAAGACTGACCAAAATATTCATGAAATAATCATATCCCTATCACTAAATCGTGAAGGCGAAAACACAGCAAGTGTACTCAGAGATGAGATAAAAAAAATAAATACTTCAATTCGGATATATGAACTTGGCCGAGGACTCTCAACTGGCTCTGAAATAGAATATGCCGATACGTCCACAATAGAAAGTGCACTAAAAAATAAAATCTAACTATTTTGCAACTCGTACAGCTTCATCAAATATAATAGATAACAATCTTGAAGCTCCATCTGCATTCATCGTGACACCATATAGTGCCCCTGCTCTCGACATTGTCTCTCTATTGTGAGTTATGATTATGAGTTCTGATTGCTGACTCAGACTCTCTATCATATCTCCATATTTCCTTGAATTTGATTCATCGAGAGCCGCATCTGTTTCATCGAGTATGATAAATGGAGGTGGATTTACTCTTGAAATAGCAAAGAGTAGTGCTATCGAAGTCAATGCTCTTTCACCGCCAGATAACATCATCAAGCCCTTAACCTTTTTGGTTGGAAGACTGACGTCGACTTCGAGTCCTTCTCGGATATCATCCTCTTCTTCTTTTGAATCAAATATCTGTGGTTCGATATCATCTTCTAAGATTTTCTTTTTCTTTTCAGGCATTCTCACCACATTGAGTTTTGCATATCCGCCCCCAAACATAATCCTGAATAATCTATCAAATTCAGAGTTTATCTTTTCTATACCATCACGAAATTCTTTATCGATTCTTTTGTTTAAGTCTGAAATGATATTTCTCAATTCATCCTCAGCCTTGATTAGATCGGATATTTCCCTCTCCAAATGCGTATCTCTCTCACTAGTTTCCTTATACTCTTTGATAATTTCATCAGCATTACCAAAAGAAGATTCTTCAATCTTATATTTTAATCTCTCTATCTGTTTCATCCTATCATGCTGAATACTTCTTAATTCCTTTACATACACCATGTCTTCAAATGAGACAGCATCTCTTCCGAGTAAGATATGAGCTTCGTCTTTTGTTTTTTTGAATACATCTTCATCATTTTCTAATCTCATCAATTCTTGATTTATACTCTGAATATGCATTCTAAGTTCATTTTGCTTTGTGACAGCTATGATGAGATTTTTTTCAGCCTCACTTTTTTTGTTCTTCTCGCGCATCAAGACATTTCTCATCTCCTCATATTCAAGATTTGATCTCGACAATTCCATATCGATCTTGGATAATTCATCATCGATTTTGGATTTATCTCTCTTTAGATTTTCTAATTCTTTTGTATATTCATCTATTATTGAAGTATCTATTTTGGATTTAAATCGAGTTATGAATGTCTTTAAATTGTTTATGACTTCATTGAATAAGACTTTTACATCATTTATAGAATGAAGAGATTCGATTTGAATAACCAGTGTCTCAACATCTCTTACATAAATAATCTTATCTTCATTAGCATTATTTTTTAATTTTTCTCTTTCGATTGTTTTATTTAGAGAATATATCGCTCCATCAAGTCTACCTGTCTCGCGAGTCAAAACATCCTTTTTTTGCCTTATCTCTGCTATCTTATTTCCAATTTCAAGCAACTTGTCCTCGTCTTTATTTTGTGTATTATCAAGATCGAGTGTATTTCTCAAATTTTCTATTTCTCTTTCAATATTTGATAAATCTTTTTTCGGTGTACTCAACAATTCTCCAAGTCTATTTTTCTCGAAATCCAAATAGGACTTTTCTTTTGCAAAATATTCTCTGTACAGATTCAGAAGTGTCCCACGATCCTCTCGAGATTTTTCTATTTTTTCAACTTGTTTCTTTAAAAAACGAATATGTGGTGACAACTCTTTTCGAAGACCATCGATTTGTTGCATATTGTCTAGAGTCTTTTGTAATTTTTTTTCACTTTCAGTTTTTTTCCACTCATAGATCTTAAGACCAAGTGCATCTTCGATAATCTCTCTTCTTTCCATATTTGAACAAGACAAAACAGAATCCGCTTCTCCTTGCGAGATTATGTGGTGTCCCGTCGTACCAACATGGGCTTCAGCCAAAATCTCATTTATATCTTTGAGACGAACTTCTGTATTATTAAGCAAATATTCATTATTCCCATCTCTATTTATGACTCTTTCTATTGTCACCTCATCAAAGTCACATTTTGAAAACAGTCGTGTAGTATTATCAAAAGTTGCTTTTACAGAGGCTCTATTTAGTCTCGGAATATCTTTGCCACCATTCCAAATCAGATCTTCACCTTTCTTTCCTCTCATGGACTTTACGGATTGTTCTCCGAGAACAAATCTAAATGCTTCTGCTACATTTGACTTTCCGGAACCATTTGGACCGACTATTGCTGTCACAGGTGTTGTAAATCCTATATTTGTCTTCTTAGCAAATGATTTAAAACCTATTATTTCTAGTGATTTTAGATACATGGCACTATTTTACCATCCCTTAGCCTCGATTGCTTTCTCTGCAGCTCTCTGCTCAGCATCTTGTTTTGAAGCACCAGTGCCTGATGCTATTTGAGTTGAACCCAAAAATACTCCAATAGTAAATTCTTTATCATGATCTGGACCAGTTTCCTTCATTGTTTTGTATGATGGAGTAACACCGACTTTTTCTTGAGCTAATTCTTGGAATCTACTCTTTGCATCTATCCACAATTTTTTCTTTACAATCTCTTCGATATCAATGGTATTTAGTATTTGCTCACTTATAAAATTTGCCGCGGCATTGTAACCCTGATCCATATAAATAGCACCGATTACAGCTTCTACAGCATTTGCCAATATTACAGAACGTGCCCTACCAGTATCCTTGGCTTCACCTTTTGATAAAAGCAAAAAGTCGTTTAGTCCGATCTTTTCTGCGACTTTTGTAAGGCTTACAGTATTTACTATTGCTGAACGAAAAGCGGTGAGCTCACCTTCTGCTTTGGTTGGATACTTACGAAATAGAAAGCTCGTTACGACGAGTTCTAGTACAGCATCTCCCAGAAATTCTAATCTCTCATTGTGCTCCATTTGAGAACTTCTATTCTCATTCAAAAACGACCTGTGCGTACAAGCTTTTCTCAATAATCCAATATCAGTAAAAGTCACGTTTATCTTTTCTGACAGTATTTCCATACTTGGCAATTGCCTATCAATCTTTTTCATATTATTCGCTTAGTGTTGTAACTGCCTTGGTAACGATGGGCAAAATGTCACTATAAAAATTTAGATCCAAAATATCACTTAATTTAAACCATTTAGCATCATCGAGGCCTGGTTTTTTTGCAAGAATCAAATCTGAAAATGGAGCTTTTGCCAAAAAATAATGTACCTGTTTTCGAATCTTTCCTTTCTCTGGCTCATTTGCTATATATTCATTTACCCCAAGATCAGATATTATCTCAACATTGAGGCCTATCTCTTCTTTGACTTTATCAATAGTTCCTTGTTTTGGATCAACATCTTGTGGAATCTTTCCTTTTGTTAAAGTCCAATGTCCAAAAACATCATGTACAAAAGCGAGATATTTGACTCCTTCATTCTCAGAATAGACAACCGCCCCACCAAGAGCTTGTATTGGCATCTTTTCATAAGGAACTTCTTGTTTTCTCTTTGGAGCTTGAGCATCTTTTCCTGGTTCTCCCATCTCTTTGTAAACTGCACCCATAACACCATTTACAAATCTGCCACTGGCTTCACCGCCATATGATTTTGCGAGTTCAATAGCTTCATTTATGGCTACTTTTGCAGGAACATGCTCTTTGTCAGCAAAAATCAATTCATAGAGTCCTAGTCGAAGAACAGCCCTATCGATCGGAGAAATTTTATCGATCGGCCAATCTGGAGCCGCTTTTTCTATTATTAAATCGAGCTCTGTTTTCTTTGCAGTAATACCTTTAAACAACTCTATAGAGAAACCTGTATCAGCGAGACCTGGAGCAAATTCATGAATGAGTCTATTTATATATTCTGTTTCAATATTTTGAGGAAAATTGTTGAAATCCCATTCAAAGAGGGCTTGAAGGACTATTGATCGAGATAGATGTCTGTTTGCCATAATAAAATGTACTTACTTAGTATTTTAGCAAACCTATATAAAGATGCAATGATGCGATTTATTATAATAAAAAATATCTCTGCACGAGATACCTAATCTATAAACAAGATTTGAATGAAATATGTACTATCTCGCTTCAGCCTTTGTCTTTTTTGCCTTCTTTACAGCCTTCTTTGCAATGTCAATGACTTGTCTACCTTTGTAATATCCACAATTTGCACACATTGTATGCATTTTTGCAGGATTTTTGCAGTTTGAGCAGACGAAAGTACGAGCTTTGTCTAAAGCATGATGTGATCTTCTATTGTTGCGGTGTGACCGCGTTGCTCGCATTCGTACTACCATAGTTCATATATACTTACATATTTTATATTGAAAAGCAAGTAAATATGAAAAATAAATACTTTATTAGCTTATTCACAGTCTATACCACAAAAGCCAATATACGTAGTAAAATATAGACAAATGATAAGGCCAGAATTGTTTAAAAAACCTTGGGGTAGCGAGGCTCAATATGTGTTAAATACGCCTGTTACTGTAAAAATATTAAAAATAAAAGCAGGTGAATCTACTAGTTTACAAAGACACAAAAGACGCGCTGAATTTTGGAAAATATTGAACGGAAAAGGAACTCTAAATGTAGGAAAAGATACGATTGATATCGAGATTGGTCTTGAAATCAATTTTGATCGCGAAATAATTCATCGCATAAATGCGATAGATGAAGATGTAGAAATACTAGAAATATCTACAGGTTTTTTTGATCCAAATGATATAGAAAGATTAGAAGATAAATATGGAAGAAAAACATAATGGGAACTATAGGCACAATATTTACAATATCTCTTATCTTAGCAATACTTATTCTTATTATTTATCTATTTAGCAAAAAAGAGGATAGTGAATTTCTTCCACATTTTCATATAAAGAGACATCATGCAAATCCGATTTTGAAACCAATTAATCACAATGACTGGGAAGGTGCAGGAGCATTTAATCCTGCAGTACTAATCGATGATAAAGGTCATGTACATATGGTTTATAGGGCACTCGGTCATGATGGTATGTCAAAGATAGGTTATGCAAAAAGTAAAGATGGAATAAATTTTGATGAGAGACTTCCCTATCCTGTATACGTCATGGAAAATCCTAGAAATATAGAAAATCAAGATAAAAAACCCAATTTTAAAATGTATCCTTCGGGTGGTAGTTGGGGTGGCTGTGAAGATCCAAGATTAGTAAGAATAGATGGAAATGTATATATGACTTTCAATGCATTTGATGGTTGGGATTTCATTCGTATCGGTGTCGTAAAGATCAATGAGAGAGATTTTTTCAATCAGCGTTTTGATTGGAAAAAATTATTGTTTATATCTCCCCAAGGAGAAGTAAATAAAAACTGGGTATTGTTTCCTGAAAAAATAAATGGCAAATTTGCCATACTTCATGGCATCACACCTAAGATTCAGATTGATTTTGTCGATAGACTCGAACAATTAAGTACTGGTCACACTAAAATAAAGAGTATATATTCACAAAATAAAGCTATACAATCATGGGAAGAATTTATACGAGGTGCTGGACCTCCACCAATTAAAACTGAAAAGGGTTGGCTAGTCTTGTATCATGCACATAAAAAGAATGAGATGAATAAATATAGCTTGGGAGCAATGATACTCGATCTTCACGATCCAACAAAAGTCATAGCGAAAGCCCCCATGCCAATACTCAATCCTCAAGAATGGTATGAAAACGATTGGAAACCTGGAGTCATATATGCTTGTGGAGCTGTAATAAAAGACGATCGTCTAATAGTGTATTATGGAGGAGGAGATAAATATGTTTGCATTGGAGAGACTAATATTCATGAACTTCTCGAATGGATTATAAATAATAACGCAATCAAAAATTGATATGTTTACCATAAAAAGATCCTCAGCTAATCCTATATTGTCACCTATTCGCGATCATCAATTTGAAGCTGCTGCGAGCTTTAATGGTTGCCCTATCATGGTGCAAGATCGTACATATCTAGTCTATAGGGCCATGTCCGAACCGCGTCTCCTCAAGGAACCTCAGATTAGAATATCGTCTATAGGTCGTGCAATCTCAAAAGATGGAAGAAATTTTGATCCTGATTCGAGAATAGTATTAGTTAGTCCTGATAGAGATTTTGATCAATATGGTTGTGAAGATCCTAAGGTCACAAAACTGGGTAGTCGATATTTTATTACTTATACAGCACTCAGCAAATTCCCTTTCGGCGGTGATGGTATACATGTCGGCCTTGCAATAAGCAAGGATCTTCGTACTATTCAGGAAAAACATTCTTTGACTCCATTCAATTCTAAAGGTATGGTCATTTTCCCTGAAAAGATTAATGGTAAATATGCTTCTCTGCTCACGGTAAATACAGATTCTCCTCCATCGGATATTTGTTACGCTGAATTTGATGAAATTGAAGACATGTGGAATCAAGATAAATGGAAAGATTGGAGAGAACATCTCGATTCACACAAATTATCTCTGAGGAGACAGCAAGATGATCATCTCGAGCTCGGTTCTCAACCGATAAAGACAGATTCCGGTTGGCTAGTAATATATTCGCATATTCAAAAATACGGACATGGTGCTGTATTTGGAGTTGAAGCATTTCTTCTCGACTTGTCAAACCCGAGAAAAATTCTGGGACGAACAAAAGGACCATTCTTGGTACCTGAAGATTATTACGAAAAGACGGGTATGGTTTCAAATATTATATTTCCTACAGGAGCTCTATTGAGGGGCGATATATTGGAGATTCACTATGGTGCTTCCGATACACATTGTGCCATTGCCACAGTCCCCCTAAAGAATTTCATAAAAAGTATGGACCCTGATGAAAAACCGGTCGTGCAAAGATTTCCGGGGAATCCAATTATTTCACCGAGAGCTGATAAACCATTTGAGGTAAATGGAACGTTGAATCCTGCCGCAATAGAGATTGGGGGCAAAATACATATTCTATATAGGGCTTTTTCAAACGACAATATCTCGACCCTTGGCTATGCAAATACGACAGACGGTCTCTCTATAGATGAAAGACTCGATGAACCAATATATAGACCAAGAATGGATTTTGAAAATCGCGGGTGCGAAGATCCTAGACTTATGAAAATAAATAGTGATATTTATATGACCTATACAGCATACGATGGATCAACACCGAGAGTTGCTATCACACGAATAAATGAATTGGATTTCATCGATAGGCATTGGGACAAATGGTCAGAACCAAAAGTCATAACTCCCGCAATGATTCCTGACAAAGATGCTGTAATCATACCTCAGAAAATAAATGATAAATACATTGTCTTACATAGAATAAATGAAAGTGTATGTGCGGACATGTTAAATGGTCTTGATTTTGAAACAGAAAAGATAGACGAATGCATCGAAATAATTTCACCGAGAAAAGGAATGTGGGACGGAGGAAAAGTAGGTGTAGCAGCGCCACCAATAAAAACTGAAAAAGGCTGGCTTCTCTTTTACCATGGAGTATCGTGGAGCACAACATATAGGGTTGGTGCTGTCTTACTAGATCTCGAAAACCCGACTATTGTAAAAGCAAGGACTGCTATACCAATCTTTGAGCCCATTGAAGAATACGAGAGAAAGGGTGTCGTACCTAACGTTGTATTTCCTTGTGGAATCATAGAGAGAAATAGAATTTTATACATGTATTACGGAGCAGCCGACAAAGTCATCGGTGTTGCAACGATGAAATTAGGTACAATTTTAAGGATCTTAGAAATATGACAAATAATATAGATATAAAATCAAAAGAAATTGTCATATTTGATCTCGATCAAACCCTAACCGAATCAAAGTCGGATCTTGATTCTGAGATGGCAGATCTCTTGGGAAAATTATTGAAAGTAAAAAAAGTTGTGGTTATTTCTGGAGGAAGTTTCAATCAATTCTTGAATCAATTTTTGAGTAAACTCTCGCACATATCAAATCTAACAAATCTCACAATTCTCCCAACTTCAGGTACTAGAATGTACGTATGGAACGGCACATGGACTGAAAAATATGCAGAAAATTTTACCCAGAAAGAAAAGGATATCATCTTTGAAGCTTTTAATAATGCTTTTAAAAAAACAAATTACAAAGAACCGTCTCAAGTATTTGGCCAAGTACTGGAAGATCGGGGATCACAGATTACCTTTTCTGGTCTAGGCCAAAAAGCGCCACTTGAATTGAAATCAAAGTGGGATCCTGATAGAACTTTGCGTGAACCAATAGTACAATCACTCAAAAATGATTTACCTCTTTTCGATGTTAGATTTGGTGGTATATCCTCAATCGATGTTACAAAAAAAGGTGTAAATAAAGGATTTGGAATCAGAAAACTAGAAAAATATACAGGTATATCTATTGAAAATATGGTATTTATAGGCGACGCTCTATATTATGGCGGAAATGATTATGCTGCAAAAGCTACAGGTATAGATTGTATTGCAGTAAGTGGTCCACAAGATGTGAAAGAGATTATCAAAGAGTGGCTCAGAATCTATTCGATACAAGCTTAATCAATATATCGGTATCATTTTTTCTATTTCCTGCTTTTGAATGTAATACTACAAATGATATTGGTTCTCCCTTGATCGATAAAACCGTGAGCATCGTCTCTCCTGCTGCAATAGTAGTACCCGTCTTTCCTCCTAAAAATCTCTTATCAGATACATACGGGTGAGTACTTATAAAGACATGACTATCATGAAGATTGTTCCTTTCTATAAACCCTTTTGCTATCTTTGTGATATTCAAGATCTCAGGTTTTCTCTCATATAGATATTTAGATAAAGAGAATATATCGCGAGCAGATACACGATTGAACTCACTAATTCCAGATGGATCTGAAAAATAACTCGATCTTACTCCGACTTCCCATGAATATGCGGACATATTGTGTACGAATTCTTCCCTATTCATATATGTAGTAGATGCGATAGCTTCAGCGGCAATATTTGAAGAACTTACAAGCATAAGTGGTATGAGTTCCTCAGTAGCAAAGCGTTCTCCTGGTTTAAAATCATCCTTATTGTTTGGAACTGTCTTTATAGTATTTTCATCAATTTGAGTGATTGTATTTCTTGGCAACAAATCCATAGCCACTGAAGCAGTCAATAATTTTGACATAGAAGCAACTGGTAGAGAAAGGTCAGCTCTTTTTTCAAGATATATTTCTCCCGTCTTCAGATTTCCAACAATATAAGCAATCGCCGTAACTTTTGATTTCAAATCTTGAATCTCACTTTGCTCTGTCTTCTCATCATTCATCGGAAATACATTTGCTAATTTTTCAAAGAAACTCGCATCAATTGTTACGGGGGAATCATTAGTATTACCCGGAATATTGTCTGCAATATTCCTATTTGTAACTTTATATAGAGAATTATTTATAACTTGTGATCTTTTGGATATCGAACTGTTCTTTGTAAGAGAATGAAGAAATGCTAATAATATAAATAAGAAACATATTGTAGTAACTGAAGCTATTGTCTTTATATTGTTCGGTCTCACCCATATATAATATAACAGGATAGACAAACTACAATGTGAATATATAGAACGTTATACATCTTTTGGCTGTATACGTTCTATATATTCACAATATTATCAGCGTGTCACACTTATAAGAGGACTAATTTCTCCGGATGAACTTGCCGTAATACGACCATTTGAATCTACAGATATTTCATATTGAGTATCATAATCAGTAAGTGAGGCAAAGTGAGCTCCTGTCTTATTTGGATCGACCGGAATAGAAGATATATAGTCCGGAATGAGGCAGTGGGCTATATCTCCCGCTCCGGAATGATTTTCATCACTAGATTTTATGACTGTCGGTGAATTTGGAAGCGTCTTCGGATTATTTTCGCAAGTAAATATACCTTTATGCTCGGTGATATTTTGGCCTATGGCATTTAAAATTGTATTTACATGACTGGTTCTCTCAGTATCACGAGCAAGTTTAAATTGTCTTGATGGATTTACAGCAACAAGGACGACGGTAGCTAAAATTGCAATAATACCTATCACAACTAGGACTTCAATCAAAGTAAATCCGGATTTCTTTGCTCGTCTTTCGACCTTAATATGATTCTTCTTTATCTTTATAGGTTTCACTCTATCACGAACACTATCTCTCAATTTTGTCATATTCATATGTATTTTAATTATTAATAATATGAATATGGTAGCTTAGTGTTATAAATTTAATTTAAAATTGAGATCAAATATTCATAAATTAATTTAAATCTACAAAGAAAGATTGGTCAATCTTAAACCTGGAAGTTAGATCGTCTCTCGCACTATTATTTAAATTTCTCTGTATTCTATATTCTTTCAAATTTATAAGATCATAGTGAGAACCCAATATCAATGAGACAAGTACCATATAAAAAATAGATACGAATACTATTATGTTTATCGCGATAAATGATACAAATCCTTGTCTATTCATATAGTTCTATCGTCTTATTTAATAATTGAGCATTTTGTTTATCTTGATAAAGTATGTGAGGAAAAATTGATATGACGATAAACGCAAGTAACGATATGTATATTAGAATTTCAATCAAAGTAAAAGCTTTTATCTGTGATTTATTCATTTCTTTCTATATTTAATTCATATACAAAAGGACTCTGTTCTCCTAAAATATAGAAATTATTTTTAAAACAGATCATCTTTCTTGGACTTATTGGAAGATCAATCTTCATCGTAGTAGTAGAGAGTTCTTTATCAAATATTTCAAACTCATTTCCAGACTTTTTTGTTATCATATATATCCTTTGTCTATCACTCAATATTCCATAGACTCCGCCTGGAATATCTCGATATATTTGGGAGAAATCGCGATTGATATAGTCTCTGTAATAATATAGTTCATATTGATAATTTATATTAAATCCTCCATTTGTACGACCGATAAATATTGAATTTTCAAATAGACTTAATATTTTGCCGTCTTGTCTTTCACTGCCATCATAATAATATTCTCGGATCAATCTTGGATTAAAAATATTAGCAATATCATATTCTTGAAATTGATGATTCTGAGAACTGACAACATATAGACTGTTTTGGACTATACTCATATCACTGACTTTACTACCGATTTCGATACCTGAAATGAGAATTGGATTTGAAATATCATGAACATCAAATATATTTATTTCATTTCCATCCCACTTCTCAGTACCCAAAAAAACATAATCTCTGAATTTTGTAATCGTACTTCCAAGTGTTGGTTCTGTAGTAGTACTCAAAAGTGGCAATCGGTATTTTGCAATTATACTCAAATTACCATTTGAAATATCCAGAATCTGCAATTGTTGAGTCGTACTCCTATTTGCTACATATATATGATCGCGATCCACCTGAAATTCAGCGATTCCTGGACCAGTATTTATACTTTTCAATACATTGAGATTCGTACCGTTTATATCAAATATATACAAATCTGGATCTGAAATAACATTTGAATCTTCTGAAATATATAACGTTGAGCTTGATATATACATGCTCGTTGGATAAAGATTATTATGAACATTGAGATTTTTTATTGAGGTCTTTATCTTATAATCTCGAATATCGAGCTTATCTTTTGGCCTTGATATATATGGATTCTGATTTTGCCAAAAAGCATAATCGCCAATTTTCTCATTTCTAGTCATATCGATTGAGCATGAATCATATACATGTTTTGTATCAACAGATATATCTTCACTATTTACTATACGAGCAAAAAACAGATCTATTCTAGAATATTGACTTGTCGAAGCACTAAGCCAAAAATCTATTTCCTTTCCAATATTGAGATATTTTCTCCATGAATAAACAATATTGATATTTGTTTTGAGTGTATTATCAAAAATTGTTTTCTCGTATCTTGTATTTTCTTCTAGAGGTACCAGGTTACTAATCTCAGTGTTAAATCGATCCAGCAATATCTTTTTTGCCTTTATATACTCAAATCTAGTTATGCTCATGTTTACAGTAGAAGAACCAATCATGATAAATGAAGTGACAATAAACAATGAAATAAGTATTTCTACGAGTATGGTGCCACTATTTTTGTAAACTTTTTGACATTTCATATATTGGTAGCATGATTGATAAAGCAATTGAACCAATGACAATACCCATAGTAATCATAAGCGTAGGCTCAATGAGAGATGTAAATCTCTTTAATAAATGATCGAGTTCACTATTGAAAGATTCGGAACATCTCTTCCATGCATAAGATATCTTTCCTGATTTTTCTCCAGCATTTATGAGTGAAATCATGTCCACTGGAAAAAAACTGAAGCGAGTCAATATCACTGATACACTTACTCCATTGTTTATTTCCTCTTTATACTGTGCCAATGATCTACTAATAAATTCATTTCTTGAAATTGAGATTATTTCACTATACGAATCAACCAATGAAATACCGGACTCTAACATTGATGAAAATGAAATCCCGATAAATGCCAAATCATAAAGAATCAATATACGACCAAGTATCGGTATTCTCAAAGTATTTTTGTGTAATATATATCTAAATTTCTTTGACTTTTTGTTTGTAATAATAAGCGCTGTAATAATAATGATGGCAAATCCAAAGATAATAAGACCATATCTTGATATGAAATCTGAGACAAATATAACCGTGCGAGTCAAAAAAGGTAGTTTAATATTGAGACCTTTTAGCATGGGTATTATTTGTGGCAATATACCTCGCACTAAACCTATAGTCATAAGCAGTGCAAATAACCCGATGATGGCAGGATATGTCATGGACGATATTATCTTTTTCTTTAAATCATCTTGTCTATTTATGGACTCAATCACTGTTGATATCGATTTGTTCATATTTTGAGACTTTTCACCGCCTCTTATCATAGTAATAAAAGCCAGAGGCAATCTCGTATATTTATTCAAAGCACTTGAAATCGACCCTCCTGATTCAATCATATAGAGTATATTTTTTGAGATGATTTTGTCTTTTGAATTGTTTGTATCTATACTCGATCTTAGCGCCACATCAAGTGGCATGTGTGAATCTAAATAAAATGTAAGTTTTTCAAGCATAATTAGACTCGATTTTTTTGATAATTTATCTCTTTTTGAAATCATAAAACTCTTTTCATTTCCAATAGTGTTGTAATTCCTTTAGAGATTTTTTCCTTTGCATCTTTCTCGAGAGAAATATATTCTGAACTCTGAATATAATCGTCTATATCAAATACTTCGAGCGTGCGCATATTTTTCTCTTTTCTTAGCTTTGTAATATCGATTATCTCTGCAATGATAGTCCTGCCATCATATCCCGTATGTCGACATGACTCGCATCTTTCTATGTTGATCATTTTGCAAATACTACAGACTTTTCTCACTAATCTTTGAGCGATTATGAGATTTAGGGTTTCCAATATGAGATATTTTTCTATTCCCATACCGTAGAGTCTTTCCAAAACCTGATTTGCTCTGCCAGCGTGTAAAGTAGACAATACGAGATGACCCGTGAGCGCTGTATGAATAGCTATCTCAGCTGTTTCTCTATCTCTTATCTCTCCAACCATTATGACGTCTGGATCTTGTCTCAAACAGGCTTTCAATGCCCTCGCAAAAGTAAATCCTGAATTTTGTCTAACATTAACCTGTCTCACACCTTTGACTTCATATTCTATTGGATCTTCTAGAGATATTACAGATATTGGTTCTTGAGACTTAATCTTTAAACAAATATTGAGAGTGGTAGTCTTGCCAGAACCAGTCGGACCTGTAATCAGTATAATACCTGAAGTTTTTGTTAAATTTGATATTATTGACTGTATATGAAGTGTATTTAGACCTATATCTTCGAATGTGTAAGATTTATCTTCCCGAAATGGTAATAATCTAAGTACGACACTCTCACCATAATATGTAGGCATAAACGATATACGAATATTGTAGGATCTATCGAATATCTTTACTTCATATCGACCATCCTGAGGCTCTGTATGTATATCTGTTCTCAATCCTGCAAGTATTTTAAATCGTGAGTATAATTCGGAATAAATACTATTTGAAATATGACCTATGTATTCCATAATGCCGTCTATACGAAATCTTAAGTAAATATGCTCTCGATTGATATCGAGATGCACATCGGAGGCACGGCATGAGACTGCCTTTTCTAAAATTCGATCTATCATGTATACCGCTCGTGTATTTTCATCAAATAATTGCATTAAGAAAATATACCAGCAATGGATAAAGAATATATAAATAAGAGTTAAGTTTTTTATAAATTCTAGGTTGGTCCTAGAGGACCAACCTAGAATGAGAAACCTAGAATTAAACTAGGCTTTTCCTAGAAATACTTTCTCCATTATTTCTGAAGTGACGAGTGTCTTCGGTTCACCTTCTGCAACTACTTTTCCTTTATCTAATATATAAACCCTGTCGGATATTTCAATCAATGATTTTATATTGTGTTCTACTACCACGATCGCCATATTTCGTCTTTCATTGATTTCTTTGATCAGTGAAAAAACTTCCTTTACTATTTTCGGTGAAAGTCCAAGCGACGGTTCATCTAACAACAATATCTTTGGATCCGTCATAAGTCCGCGTGCTATAGCTAACATCTGCTGTTGTCCTCCCGACAAAGTGCCCGATCTTTCTTTTATCTTTTGCTTTAGAGCAGGAAATAATTGTAATACATTGTCTATTCTCTCTTTTCTTATATTTCTATCGACGTCCATTCCACCTATTTCCAGATTTTCAAGTACCGTAAGATGCTTGAATACTCTCCTGCCTTGGGGTACAAAAGATATTCCCCTTTTTACCACTTCATATGATATCGGTTTATATTCATGGCCCTCCCAATATAACTTTCCGGATTCTATAGGAGCGAGACCAAATATAGCTTTGAGAACGGTTGACTTGCCGGCACCGTTTGGACCCATGAGTGCCACTACTTCTCCCTCATCTATATACACCGAAGCACCGTCTAGTGCCTTTACTCCACCGTAGTGAACTTTGATGTTTTCGATTGTTAATAGTTTTTCCATTGAATTATTTTTGAATATCATTCTCCTAAATACGCTTCAATAACATCCTTCCTTGATAATACTTCCTCAGGAACACCCTGCGCAAGCAATTGTCCTGAATCTAATACAAATATTTGATCTGAAAGACTTCGAATAAGATCGATATTGTGCTCAATCAAAACGACTGACTTTCCTCGACTCTTCAAATCCAATAACACTTCTTTGACTATCTTTATCATTTCTGGGAATAATCCAGCAAATGGCTCATCGAATAAAAATATCTCTAGATCTCCTGTACCAGAATGTTCCATAGCTAGAACACGAGCGATTTCAAGAAGCTTCCTCTGACCATATGAAAGATTTTTTGCTAATTCATCTTTTTTGAATAATAAACCAACTTTATCAAGCGCTTCATGCGCTCTACTTACATGAATCTTTGTATGCTTTTCAAATATTGATGACCATACACTTCTCTCAGTCAAAACTACGAGAATATTATCAAGAACACTTAGCTGTTCAAACAATCTAACATCTTGAAATGTTCTGGTGAGACCAATAAATGGTACTTGATGTGGTTGAACTTTCTGAAGTTTTTCACCAAGAATAGTCATACTACCCGCATCAAGCGATAATACACCCGTGAGAACATTCACCAGAGTTGATTTACCAGAACCATTTGGACCAATAATACCCGTGATAATGCCCTTTTTTAGAACAATATTTAGATTATTGAGAGCGTATACTCCACCAAAGTGCTTTGAAATATTATGAGTTTGTAGAGACATACTACTATTCTTTCACATTTCGCGAAGAATTTGAAGAGTTATTTTATCTCAACGAGTTTATTATTTATTATCTTCCTTATCACATAATTTGTAGCAACAATATCACCGTTTTGATCAAATTCAACTGGCCCATTTACACCAGAATATTTTGTTGAATGAATAGACTTTGAAATCGCTTCACCGTCGAGACCCGACTCCTTTATTGCTGAGAATAATACATTTGTTGCATCGTAAGCTTGAGGCGCGCATATTGGTACTTCCTTTACTTGAGCAAATTTCATCAACTTATCTGAAAAATCTTGACTCGGATTATTTGTACTACCCACATATGTAATATCAGCTTTCTGATTTACTGATGATACAAACTTTGGATCATTCCACGTATCTGTGCCAAGTAGTTTTGCCTTTATACCAAGATCTACTGACTGTTGAATAGAGATTAGACCCCCATCAGTATAAACTGCCATATAAATATATTCCGGGTTTTGAGCTTTGATTTTTGAGAGTTGAGTTCTATAGTCTTTTGTCTCTTGAGTTGCTCCCTCTGTAGCCACGATAGTTCCCCCAAGTTCAGTAAACGTCTTTGTAAATACATCTTTTAGACCCGTTCCCCAGTCTGATATATGATACAAAATCGCAATCTTTTTTATCTTCAAAACATTATAAGCATACATGGCGGCATATTTCCCTTGATATGAATCTGATGGATATGTCCTAAAGAACATAGGACCAGAATTGCTAAGTGACGGTGCAGATGAACAATATGAAATAACTGGAATCTTCATTTCGGTCGCATTCTTTATGAATGAAGAAGTCTCACCCGAGCACATACCACCAATTATTGCACTTACGTGATCAACATTTAACAATTTATTTGCCGAATTCAATGCAACTACAGGAGTACATTTACCGTCCTCATACAAAACTTCGACTTTTCTACCATTTATACCACCCGCATCATTCATTTCTTTTGTTGCAAGTTCTACAGCGGATTTACTAATAACTCCAAGATTTGAAACATCACCAGTCAAAGGTCCAATAAAACCAATCTTGATAGGACCATTATCTCCTCTTTTCTGCGACAATAAGACCACCACCACAATCACTATGATAATCCCTATAACTATTTTTATTTTTTTGGACATAATTTTCTTATTATTACTATTATTATTGATAATTATTATCTCTCAAACATCTTTATATGTGGGTCAGCTACAACTTCACCATTAGATGTGAAATGATATTCTGACATTTCTCCTTGTATTCCATCAAGAAAATATTTTTTTAAATTTTCGACTAGCTTTTCATCATTCTGAATCTCAGATCTTTGAATCATCTTCATAATATCTAGAGTGATAGCATCATAATATGGTGATTTTGCCTCATTATTATAGATCTTTTTATAATCATCCTTAAATTTCTGATATGCAGGAGTTTCATTTAAAAAAGCCGCATCAAAACACACACTTTTCAAACCATAATCTTTTGGTTCATTTGCATATTCACAAACATTTATATCTCCAATAAGAAACGGCTTGAAATTCATATCTCTCATTTCACTGAAAATAATTTTTTCCGATTTATCAGTCGTTGGAATATAAATTAAGTGAGAAATCTGAGCCGACTTTAATTTTGCGATTTGAGTCTTAAATGAATTTCCATCACCAGAATATGTATCTTCATATTTCACCAAAGATCCTAAACTACTCTTTATATTGTTTGCAACTGACACAGAATAATCCTGCTTTTCATAAAACAGTCCAACCTTGCTCGATGAGGCTAATTGCAATGAATATTTCGCCATTTTATCGGCAATCGAAAGAGCATCCGGTATAAATCGAATAACTTCATCGCCAGTATCACGAATCTGAGATGAGCCCGCATACGCTGTAACTATTAGATTATTGTCTTGTTTTACGATCGGAGCGATGGCGAGAACACTTCCACTACAAGCAACATAATATACATGAACATCTTCGAGCTTTAATTTTTGATAACTTGAGATCGCTTTTTTTGAATCACATTGATCATCCTCAAATAAAAATGATGTCTTCGAACTACTTGCAAGAAGAATTGTATTTCTTATCTCTTCACCTACACTCTGTGCTGCCCCAGAAAATGGTCCAATTATTCCGATTTTTATTATGGAATTGTATTTCTTGTTTGGTAAGGTTGATATAAATACAATGATAACTATAACAATCACAATACCTATCAAAGTCTTTAATATTTTGGACATGTCTTTATATTTTTAATAATAATTATTAATTGATTGTTATAAAATTTTCTCCGTCAATCTTTTGTAATATATATCTGTGATGTATATCACCGTTTATATCATACTTTATTTCACCGAAAATACTATCAAAATCCGGAAGTTCAGCAAAAAACTTTTTTATGCATGTTTCATCTTTTTTACATCTAACTAGAGCAGTACCCACGAGCCTCGTTGCTTCATAACCTTCAGCAACATAACTGTCCGGATTACGATTGAATGTCTTCTTGTAAATATTAACCATCTTTGATATTTCGGTTGATGAAGCATAAGAATCAAAGAAATTTGTAAATATGATTCCATTTGCATCATTTACTAATGAACTAAATATTGATGGGTCTTCGGCAGTTCTAAAAGATAAAATAGGATAAGTCAGATGAAGTTCTTTTGTCTGCTTCACAAAATCAATTATATGAGAGGCAAGACCAGCTATATATACAGCATCAGGAGAAAGACTTTTCAATTTTGCAATCTGCGTTCTAAAATCCTTATTTTCAACAGCAAAACTTTCATTCGAAACTATCTTTATATTACTTTCTTTATTTAACAATTCTGTTAGATCATTTGCTTCACTTGTACCAATTTCATTATTCATGAATAATATGGCAATCTTTTTATACTTTGAAGATATGTACTTTGACATCGGTATGACTTCATCCGATGACACTCCTGTAGTTCTAAAAGATAGATCATCAGGCGATGAATAAGTACTAGCCGCAGCGGAAATAGCTATTTGCAATATACCATCCCTTTTTGCGAGCGGAGCAATAGCTACAGAAGAAGGACTGTTGTGAGTAATTATTGCATCGATTTTATCTTGATTGACTAATTTGTTGTAATTATCAATAGCAACTTTCGCATTAAACTGATTGTCTTCAGAAATTACTTTAAAAGTATATTCTGGATATTTTTCTTTGAGCCAATCAATTCCAAGATTTATACCTTTTTGTGTTTGCTCACCGTAGTAAGCAGCGCTTCCAGTCAATGCCTGACTCGCTCCGATAATAAATGTCTTTTGATCGACTTTTTTATCTTTTTGTAAGATTACAGACAAAACAAATGCAACGATTATTATTCCAAGCAAGATCTTTATATATTTCAACATAATGTGTTTAATATTGATATTATTAAGCACAGTATACATTAAGACGATAATTTAACAATTGGGTTTACGGTCTATCAGTACAAGTGAATGAATTCTTTATCTTTCACCGATCGTATCTCAAAGGCATCCTGTGGAGTTAGGACATAACCCATAGAATCAAAATTTATTTTGTCGATTGATACACCTTCATAATCCTTTGTGGACTCTATGACAGACCTCAATTCATCGCCACCATTACCATTTGTCTTTTTTAAAGCTTGAGCAATAATCATAAAAGCATCATAGGTTGTCATGACGGATGGGGTTTCTGGGAATCTTCCGAATTTCTGATTGTATCTCTTTGCAAAATTATCATACTGCATTGTCTCTTTTGGATATGAAATATATAGATTTTTCATAAGTTCAGAACATTGATTTAATGAGTTATAACTCAAAGCAGATTCTGTTGCCAATACAGGTATATCCATACCTAGTTCGATCTCTTGTTTTAAAAAAGGACATTCTGTAAATACACCTAGGACCACAACGATAGCATCAGGCTTAAGAGATTTAATCTTTGTTAATGAAGTCCTAAAATCAGTCGCGGCTGGATTATTGAGATTCTCATTTGCTATTATTTCAATCGAATATTTAGGAGCCAGACTGATAACTTCATTTGATACGTATTGATAAAATCCGTCAGCGACAGGTCTGATTATTGCTAATCTATGCCAATCTTTTGATTTCGCGAATTCTAATAATTTTTTTATTCCAATTTCATTGTCATACCACGTAGAAAAGAAATATGGATAAGATCTATCCTTCTCAATCATTTTAGTCTGATTCTGTCCTATCATTGGTACTTTTGAATCATTTGCTATAGGAACGATGACTGAAGCTGGCTCATCCCATGTGGTACCAACTATTGCAGTTACTTTTTCTGCGTCTATCTCATGTCTTGCAACCGATACTGCAATATTTAATCGATCAATAGACACATCACCTGAGATTAATTTTACATTCCGACCATTTATGCCACCGCTATCATTTATATCCTGAATTGCCAACAACGCCGCATTTAATTCTTGTTCTCCCTGATCAGCACCAATTCCAGTTAGGGCAAAGATACCGCCAATCTTAATATCTGTCTTATCACCTGACTTTTGATTAACCTTCAAAGCACTTATGAGACAAATAACCCCCACAAACAATATAACAACGCATGTGTATAAAACTTTTTTCATAATATTGACATTTAATCTTAATATTAGTATTGTATATACACTATTTATTAATGCAAACTCTCCCGTTTGGGAGTGCAATATCATGACAATAAACTCAGAAATACTTGAATATTTTGGTCTAAATAAAAATGATGTCAAAATATATTCGACTCTTCTTTCAATTGGCAGATCGAAGACTGGACCTATAATAAAAATGAGTGGGATAGCGAGTTCTAGAGTGTACTCTTCCCTACGCCACCTAGTACTCAAAGGTCTTGTGACATATCAAGTGAAGAATAATATAAAGTATTATCAGGCAGAAATACCAAACCAACTCATCGATGAAGTAAAAGACAATACAAAGAGATTGATTGATTTATCACAATCTCTTGAAGACCTTCCCATAATAAGAAATGAAAGGAATGAGACAAATACATACGAAGGTATCAGGGGTTTCAAAATGGCTTATGAAAATCATATATCACTCATGAATCCAAAGGAGACACTTTCGATAATTACTCTCGTCGGACCCGAATACAAAGAATCTAGAGAAATTCGAAATTTCTTTAGTAATGTTGTAGATAAGATTATGATTAGAAAAAAATGTAAAGCGAGAATGATTACAAATAAGACAATAAATAACATAATCCAAAAAGAACGTCCGGATAGTTCTATATATGAAATCAAGTATTTATCTTCGAGATATATGCTTCCCTACACTTTAAATATATCCCAAAAGGAGATAATGATATCTGTATGGGGTGATAATCCTGTCATATTTACAATAAATAATCCAATCGTCGTTACGGCCTTTCAAAAGCATTTCGATTATTTGTGGAGGATTGCGAAATGATATAGAGACTAACCGATTATAGATCAAATAAATAATCACTCCGGCCAATTTTGTAATTTACCGTCTTTGTAGACTTGAATAGCGGTGCTTAAATCCTTTACTGAATGATTTTCTTTGAATGTTATTTGACCATTCGGAGTCGAAAATGTATTTGATTCAATGTATTTCGATACAGCATCTTTATGATTCGTATTAGCAATTGCATTTGCCATAACATATACGGCATCAAAATATTTGTCAGCAGATTTAGTAGCCTCAATATTATATTTATCCTTAAACAATTGATTAAAATATGGGGTAGATATTTCCCAATTCAATATAACAACACCTTCCAATAATTTTTTATCTTGAATATTTGTAAAAGCATCTAACGCTCCATTGTAAGTTATAAATACAGGCCGAAATCCAAGCTGTGTAGATTGCTTTATAAAGTTTAATGGATCGTCTGCTACCGCATCGATAAACACAGCATCAACATTCTCAGATTTTAATTTTATAATAGTTGTTCGAAAGTCATTGTTTCCAATTTTTGCATACTGTTCATTAAATGCTAAATGTCTCCCCAATTCATTCATGACTTTATTTAGGGTCTTATAGATCTGAGTGCCGAAAGTTGATTTGAAATGAACGACTGCAAGATTGTCTATTTTATTACTTTCAATGAAAGGCTTCAATTTCATAATAGTTTGATCAAAATCAGTCAGCATTACAAAACTATTTTGATTCAGTTCAAAACCGCCCTCTATTCGAAAATTTGACGGTGAAATAAATCCAATTTTACGCGATTCTGCCAAAGGAATGAGTGGTTGAGCTGTAAAATCAAATACCCCACCGATTATGCCTTGGACTTTATCAATATCAGACAATTTATTCCATGAAGATACTGCTTGTTTTGGATCAGTATGATCATCTTCATACACAATTTCAACATTTCGACCATTTATGCCACCATTTTTATTTATACTCTCCACAGCAAGATCCATTCCCTTTTTTGCATATTCACCCCAAGGACTCGCATCTCCCGTAAGAGATATGACCGCACCTATTTTTATAATGGCTTTATTATCGCGCTCAAAAAGCGATTGAAAACAAATCAAGACAATAGCGACGAACAAAATCACACCGAATATTATTACTTTTTTCATATATTTATTAGATTATGCAAACATTCTAATATTATGTTAATATAAGTCCATGAATCGGCGAATTCCGAATAACAATGATTTTCTAGATTATTTCAATCTTTCTTCCGTATCAAAAAATGTCTTAATGAGTATTATAAGATACGGTGAATCCACGGTCGTTCAGTTGGCTGAGAGATTGAATCTACCAAAATCAACCATATATGATTCTATCCCTCCCCTTTTGGAGTCTAGTCTCATAAATGAATACAACAATAATCGAAGTAGATCGTATGGAATATCAGACATGTCGCAAATCAATAATGTCTATGAAGAAAGAGTAAAATCTATAAAAAATGCTCAATCTGAACTCATAAGACTTATAAATAATACCAAGATCTCTGATACTGTATCGAGACCTAAGATACGATTTTATTCTGGTATTCTCGGCATAAAACAAGCATTTAGAGATATGTCATGGAAAAAAGATGTGAAAGAATGTTATCTATTGTGGCCAACAAAGAAGATGCTTGATATTGATGAAGATTTCTTTCGTTGGCATGGTTCACAGAGATTCAAGTATGGAATTTTTGTATATGCCATTGAAAACCATGACGATCGTTCGATTCAGAAGAATTCAAAACATAAATGGTTGCACGAAGAAAAGA